>CAYFHK010000117.1:0-8261 GCA_964342585.1 uncultured Caulobacterales bacterium
GCGGCCCGCTGCGTCTCCGTTGGCGATGCGGACCTTTATGTCGCCTGCGGGGTGGAAGGCATGAGCCGCGCGCCCATCGTGATGAAAAAGCCCACAGAAGCCTTCACGCGCCAAGCAGAAGCGTATGACACCACCATTCAGCCACGCTTCATGAACCCCGTGTTCAAAAAGGAATGGGGCTACGAGACAATGCCCGAGACGGCGGAAAACGTCGCGAAGGAATTCGGCATCTCTCGCGAACGGAGCGATGCGTACGCGTATAATTCACAACAGCGCTACGCCCAGGCGGCTGCGCGCGGCTTCTACGATGATGAGATCATGTCGATGGAGGTCGCCACGGCGAACCGCAAAGTGCAAGCCACCGTCGATAAAGACGAGCACCCGCGCCCAGACACCTCACTTGAAAAAATGGGCCAGCTGCGCCCCCTCTTCGAAGGCGGCGTCGTCACGGCGGCCAACGCATCGGGTATCAATGACGGCGCTGGCGCGATCTTCGTTGGTTCACGTGCGGCCGGTGAGAAGCACGGCATCAAACCGATGGCCCGCATTCTTTCAGGCGCGATCGCCGGTGTGCCGCCGCGCACCATGGGCATTGGGCCGGGTTATGCCATCCCAAAGGCGCTTGAGCGTGCTGGCCTGACCTTGAAAGACATGGACCTCATCGAGATCAACGAGGCCTTTGCCTGCCAGGTGCTGGGCTGCAACGAGATCCTCAAGCTCGCAGATGATGAAGAGCGGCTAAACCCCAATGGCGGCGCTATCGCCATCGGCCACCCGCTCGGCGCTTCCGGCGTGCGCTTGGCCCTCACCGGCGCGCGGTCGCTGGCAGAGCGCTGCGGCCGCTATGCGGTGATCTCGGCTTGTATCGGTGTCGGCCAAGGCATCGCCATGGTGATCGAGCGCGAGGACGCATAAGCGTCGCGGAACATCTCATATCGCCCCGACGTTGTTCGGGGCGGTATGGCAGACTATCCAATCACACCTGACGGTCGATACTTCGTTGCGTCGGGACGCCTCTGGCGACGCACCAATCCGCGCCTGCCGGAAGATGAACGGCAACGCCTCGTCCGTGATTTGATGAAAGCCAGACGCGCCGTTCGTGATGCGAGCAGTGCCGAGGAAAAAGGCGCCGCCCGCCAAGACGTTCACGCAGCGAAGGTCGCCTTGGGCGAACGCGGCCCAGTATGGTGGGACGATGACGCCCCCGACTACACGCGCTTCGCGCCCCAAAACACATCGTATGGCGATTGGTGGAATCGCTATCAGAAAACCGAGAAAAAGGCGGAGACGAGCTAGCGCGGCGTGATGGACGCATCGAGGCTTTCATAGTCGCCGCTATTGCTTAACAAGAGCGCAATCGGCCGCAGCGGTTCGATCCGTGCCATGATGATGATCGCAAGCGCCATTAAGGGTACAGCAATCAGCGTCCCTGCCGGCCCCCACAAGAAGCCCCAGATCAGAATAGAAACGAGCAGCACGAGGGGCGAAAGCGCCATCTCGCGCCCCTGCAGACGCGGATCGACGTAATTGCCCATCACCTGTTCGATCAGAAACAGACCTGCGCCGATGATCATCGCGGTCCCAAAGTCCTTGGTGGCCAAAGCAAAGCCGAAGGGCAGTAGGCCTGACAGCAAGGAGCCGATGGTGGGAATGTAGTTCAATAGGAAGGTCAAAATGATCCAGACCGGGATCAAATCGACGCCAAAGGGCAACAGCCAAAGACCATAAAGCCCTGCCGTCAGCACACCTAGCAATGTCCGCACCAAGAGATACCAGCGGAAACTTTGCGCCGCGGTCCGAACCGCAGGCATCCAGCGATCTTCATGATCGGCCACGCGCGCGAGCTTTTCACACCATTGCGACCCTTCGGTCAGCATGAGAAGGGTGAAGAAAAAGATCAGCAAACCCATGGAAACAATGGCCGTCACTGAACCAAGAATGGATTGCGCAAACCGGCCGATCTGCCCGACCAAGCCCGACGTCGCTTCTTCGTTACCTGCATTGACGCCAAGGGTGCGCTGCATCCATTGTCGAAGATCGCCCAACGCCCCGCTATCGGTCATCTGCGCAACCCGTTGGCCGAGTTGATCGACAATCTCCGGCAAGGCCTGAGCCACGTTTCGTGCAACAAAATAGATGCCGCCGAGAAAGACGGCGATCACGAGGAGAACGAGCGCCATTGCCACTGCCCGCCCGATCCAGCGCAAGCCCTTCGGCATACGTCCTTGTACCGCGCTCTCGATCGGATGGATGACTAAGGCCACAAAGTAGGCGAAGGTCAGCGGCATGACGATCCACATCGTCGCCTTCAGCATCCACAAAATGGCAAGCGTCGCGATGATACCTAAAGCCCAGCTGCGCACACGCGCAGCATCTGGCGCGGCCGGCGGCACCGTGAGCATGGTCGGCGCCTCGGTCTTTTCTTCCGAAGCGCGACTTAAGGGCTGTCGGGCCTCACCGACGGGCTGATAGGTCATGTTCAATCCTCTGCGTCATCAAAACGCAGGGATCAGCCAAGGTGTTCCCTCAACGCCGACATGACCGCGGCGTCGGCGCCCTTAGGGCTTGCGGACCCACTCGCCGCGCTCGTTCTGGACACAGTGACCAGAAGGCGCGCCGTTGATCAGGCGCTCTGCCGTGGTGGCCGCCGCCACTGCGAGCGTCACCCCGTTTTTGGCGGCCAAATCGGCATAGGCCGCATTACGGCGTTGATTGATCTCGCGCACATTGCGTCGAAGCGCATCGTCCACCGCGCCATCGTCGATGATGCCTAGATAGCCATCGATTCGCTCACCGATGATGCATTGTGATTTCGCCTGATCGATATCGGCGGGCGCCGCGATCGCGACACTCGCCATCAAGGTCAAACCCGCTGCTGCGATCCATGCGCCAAGTGTTTTGTTCGGCATGGGTGGCCTCCTCAGAAAATGTCGGGATTGTTGGCGATCAGATCTTCCACGTCCCGCTCCAGGCGCACGCGCACCTCTTGCTCGATTTTGACGTTGAGATTGATCTCGATCGGCTCGTCGGGGGCTTGCACCTTCACCGTTGCGCAAGCGGACAGGGCCACGCCGAGCACCATCGCGACCGCGACGGGTTTCAGCGGCGCTGGGAGATATGGGGTCACGGTGGCGCTCCTCTTCTCGATGATGACTTATGCCACTTTCCCCGCCAATGGCAAAGCGGCGCTCATGGTGCGCCCTGTTCGTCTTCCAGCGCGCGCAATTGTTGCAGTTGAAGACCAAAATCACGGGACACCCGCGCCTGATCCACCAATTCTAGCAAAGGCGCCTCTAATTTGATGCGCAGCTTCACGGGTGTTTCAATTTCGTTATCCGACGGCGCTTGATCGAATTTTACAGCGCTCGACCCATCAAAATCGAGGTCGAAATTGAGCGTGCCGTCGAGGCGCCCATCGACGCGCCCTTCGAATGAGTCATAGCGCAAATCCTCAAGCACATCGAAGGCAAGCCGGGCCTGGGCATTTGATTGCGCGGCGGCAGTCGCTGCCTGCCCGGTATAGCGAATGACGCCTGGCTCCAAAGATTGGAAGAGACCGTTTTCGATCCGCAGGGCGAAATCCTCGATGACCAGGGGCAACTCCGCGCGGACCCGGCCCTCACCGGTCAGCCCTTCGATCCCAGCTTGCGCAAGCAGCGCGTCGAGATTGACATCGTCGGCGCGCAAGGTGGCCACTGCATCGGCGTCGAACCCAATTTCGGCATCCTCGGTGTAAAGCGTCCCGCCGAACCAGGGGAAGGCCGCACGGTGGATGATCAGCGAATCGTTGCCGGGCAATGTGAAGGAGACCTCGCCATCCTCAAGCGGGAACGCCCGCAGATCGATAAGGTCGACATTGAGTGTCTGGCGGCCATCGGTCGCCGGCGGCAACAGGCTCGACAACGCCACTGTGCCCGACAGCCCCCGCGTCTCTGCCACCGCAACCCCGGGACCTGAAAAGCTCAGATTGCGGACATTAGCCTGCCCACGGCTTGTTACGCCCTCGTCAGACCACTCTGCTGCGGCGCTAAGGTCGAGGCCCCCAGATGCGTTCGCGATCAGACCGCGTAAGGCGGGGAGAATGGCCATGGGTTGCAGCAGCCCAGGCGCAAAATTGAGCCCGTCGCTTTCAAACTGCGCCGATCCTTTCCCCGTGGCGAGGTGATGCCGCCCGCGCAGCGTGCCGATAACGCGCCCGGAACGGTCAAGCTGCGCCTTCAGCGCAAACGTCGACTGACCGCCCGGCGCAAGCTGGCCATCGCCTGAGACGTGGAGCGGCGCGATGTCGGGCGCAGGCTTTACCTGGGCAAGGGTGAGCCCATTGATCGCCAACCGTGTCGTCCATTCATCCGTGGGCGTTTGTTGAGCCGTCACCGATAGATCAGGGCGGGAAACACGCAATTGATCAGGGATGACCGATTCGCCTTGGTCCCACCGCGCCTCAGCCGTCGCCGCGCTGTCAGCAGGAGCGCGATAGCGAAGCCCCGTCCGTATACGGCTTGCATTTACCGTGCTTTCGGCAACTTGCGCGGCAGCGCTATCGACCTGCAACGATCCCGCAAGATTGAGCGCGCCATCCTCATGCTGTTCAAACCAGGGCTCGTTCTGCGTGGGGCACAGCGTCGTGCCGCGAAGCGTCGCCGATGCAGCGGTCGAGCGAAGCCGCGCCCGAGACAGGGAAAGGCAGCTCTCCTCCGCTGCCAAGACTTGTGTCGTCCCAAGGGCCGGGTCCACCACCAGTCTGACGCGGCCCGTCACTTCATTCCCGCTCACGGCGATACCATCCATGGGTGCCGAAAAGCTATCTAATCGACGCAGCGCGATCTCTACATCGACGCGATCATCCAGCGCCTGCGTGCCCGTGATCGACGCCTCGATTCCCTCGGCCGTCATTCCCTCATACGCTGCGCGGTCAATGACGAGGGTGGCAACCGTGCGCATCGGCTCGCCCGTTTGTTGTTCCGCTCGCGCTTCGATGCGGCCCGTTACCGGAGACGAAGCGATCTCGATAACGCCCGCTGCCTCATATCGGTCATCCGCATAACGCAGGAATGGCAACACCCCCATCTCCGACAACGTCACCGCAAAACCGTCCTCGCCGGCGATGGCAATTGGCACATCGATCCGTGCTTCGAGCAAGCCGGATGTGAGCGAACCTGATATCGCACCATCGAGGGAAAGCGTATTGATCGGCACACCTATGGACTTTGCGCGGTCTCTCACACTGCCGAACCGATCGGCAGCGGGCCGCGCCTCCAAAACCTTTAAATCGGCGCTGAACTGTCCCTCGCCTGCCATCCAGTCCCCGGCCAATAAGCGGGAGATATCGTCATAGGTGCCACTGGCTCGCAACATGGCCCGGTCCGTTGCGCCAACGGGCGTTTCTACCCCCCCGGCGAGATCTGCTTCCACACGCGCGGCCCCTTGACCGTCAATCGTGACCTCGCCCTGCGCGGACAGTGTATTGGCGACAATGCCGCGCAGCCCGATGCTCTCCGCGCGCGCATTCATACGCGCAGCGCCGCCCTCGCCAACGCGCCACTCGCCCGCGATGGTGACCAACCCCTCGCCTTCGGGCGTGAGGATCGTCAGCTCACTGTCGGAAATCGACAGGCTGGAGAATGGCAGCGTTTCGAGATCGATCGGCTCGCCGGCCCGTTCCTGTCCGCCCTCACGCGGGAAAGATGGCAAGCGGATGGCGCCGGTTTCATCGATACGGACGGTGAGCCGCGCCCCGTCGATCACGACCTCGTCTAGTGCCCGATCCTGCCGCAACGTCGCGAGATCGTAAGTCAGCCGCGCCGTCGCCTCGTCACGCTGCCCGTCTGGGCCCGCCGCGACATCGATTGCGAGGGTAGTGAGCGAAAAGGTCCGCACCGAAACCTCAGGCGCGATCAGCCCCTGTCCGTCCGCGATCCGTTCAAGCGTGGTCGCGAGCAACGGCTTTCGCCCCAGGACGAGACCGAGCGCGATGAGCGCTACGATGAGCAAGATGCTGCCCGCGATCCAGACTAGCCACTTCATGCCGCCCCTATGCTCATCCTCAGCTATGCGCGTTTACCATAGCTAGCGCGTGAAGCGAACTTGGCCGTCGTTACGCCCCGGCTGGCGAGCGATCCCGCGTTCCGCCGGTCTTCTCGACCAAGGAGATGTCCGAAATGACCATGGCCTGATCGACCGCTTTCAGCATGTCGTAGAGCGTCAGGCACGCAACGCTCACCGCCGTCAGCGCCTCCATCTCAACACCTGTCTTCCCGTCGGTTTTCGCTATCGACGTGACGCGAAGGCCCGGCAGATCTGCATCGACGGTGATCGTCACATCCGCCTTCGTCAGCGGCAGGGGATGGCAAAGGGGGATCAGATCGCTGGTACGCTTCGCGCCCGCAATGCCAGCAATCATTGCCACGCTGATCACATCGCCTTTCTTCGTCCCTTCACGCACTGCATTGAGCGTCTCGGGCGCTGTCTTGATACTACCCACGGCCTTTGCCGTGCGCGCGGTGATGGGCTTGTCGCTCACATCGACCATCACCGGGCGGCCATCGGCAGAGAAATGTGTCAGCTTACTCATTCGCTCAGCCGAGGGAGGATCTCGACCAGGTTGCAAGGCTTATGGCGGCTATCAAGCTGCGCGGCGATCACCTTATCCCATCCATCCTTCACCGCCCCTGTCGACCCGGGCAGGCAGAACACAAAGGTCTCGCTAACGATGCCGGCGCAGGCGCGCGATTGCAGCGTGGAAAGCCCAACGCTCTCATAGCTCACCATATGGAAAATCACGGAAAACCCGTCGATCTCCTTGTCGAATAGCGGCTGGATGGCTTCCACCGTCACATCCCGCCCCGTGAGGCCGGTTCCCCCGGTGGTGATGATCGCGGCAATATCCTCGCGCGACGACCATTCGATGATTTGTGCACGGATGCGGTCACGATCATCAGGGAGGATAGCGCGGTCCGCCAAGCGATGGCCGGCCACGGTGATCCGCTCCGCCAGCGTTCCGCCGGAGGTATCGTTGTCGAGCGTACGCGTATCCGAGACGGTTAGCACCGCAATCCCGATGGGCTCGAAGGTCAAACTCTCATTGATGCCGTGCATATCAACTGGCCTTTGCAACTCTTCCCAAGCACGTGGCGGCAGAGCCTTCTCCCCGTCAAGCCGCGCCCGTTGCCAAGCGCAGGGTCGTCCAAAGAAGGCGCAGCGCCACAATTAAAACCAGCGTCGCCGTGATTCGGCGAATGACCGATTCTGCGACGATCGCCGCGCCAAGGCGAGATCCAATCTGTCCGCCCACGAGCACCGCCAGCAGCAGTGGCCAATGCTCTGCCACGACGCCTGTCACCGCGACCTCGTTTTTCTGAATGTGGCCCAAGAGGCCAGCCGCTGAGTTCGCCAGAATAAAGAATGACGCCGTGGCCGCGATGCGGCGCGGGCTGTCCCAGCCGATCAGATGAAGGAGCGGCGAGAGAAAAATCCCGCCGCCAATCCCCACCAATCCAGATAGATAACCGATGCCGCCGCCAACACTCAGTGTGACGATTGGTGAGAGGGAGACGACTCGCCGCTTCTCGACCTGGGGCTCGCGCCAAATGGCGATCCCCGCGATGAGCAAGGCGAGGCCAAGGATGCCCAGGAACACAACTTCTGGGATCGGTGTTTTCCCGCCGAGCCAGGCCGCCGGCATGGAGATGGCGATGATCGGGGCGACCCGCCGCCACTTTAAATGTCCGGCGCGAACGAAGTGCCAAACACCTCCGCTCACCACAACCAAATTGCAGATCAAAGAAATCAGCGGGAGCACTCGATAGTCCATCTCCGCCGCCACCAAGAGCGCGGTATAGGTTGAGCCACCGCCGAACCCGGCGCTCGCATAGAGAAGCGCAACGAAAACAAAGGCGAGCGGCAACACCATCAGCGGCCCGCCATTCGCAGTGCGGATGGATCGGCGCCAAGCTGCCCCTGCCCCGCACCGAGAAGATCGATCTCGAAGCGGAACACAACCTCAAATTGAAACACAATCTTAAGTTGCATTCAGTATTGACGGACCATCTGGAAACGAACACGCGGTCAGGAGACACGAGTGGTCCTTAAATTAAAAGCCGTCGTCGCCGCTACGCTCTTGGCGACCACAAGCCTTTCCCACGCCCAAACCAAAGAAATCGAAGTTGCGGCGCGGACCTTCAAATTCATCGAGGGCGTGCCCTCAGGAAGCGCGACCTTGGGGATCGTGACCGATGGCTCTGGCCCGTCGCAAGCGCAAGCCG
>CAYFHK010000118.1:0-8238 GCA_964342585.1 uncultured Caulobacterales bacterium
GCACGAACAAGCGTCCGCTGAAGTCGCTGTCTGACATGCTGAAAGGCAAGCAGGGCCGGTTCCGTCAGAACCTGCTCGGCAAGCGTGTCGACTATTCAGGTCGTTCCGTGATCGTCGTGGGGCCAGAGCTGAAGCTTCATGAATGCGGCCTGCCGAAGAAGATGGCGCTAGAGCTCTTCAAGCCGTTCATCTATTCGCGGCTCGACGCGAAGGGTCTCTCCGCCACGGTGAAACAGGCGAAGAAGCTTGTCGAGAAAGAGCGGCCAGAGGTTTGGGATATCCTCGACGAGGTGATCCGTGAGCACCCGGTGATGCTCAACCGTGCGCCAACGCTGCACCGTCTTGGTATTCAGGCGTTCGAGCCCAAGCTTATCGAAGGCAAAGCGATCCAGCTGCACCCGCTGGTCTGTACGGCGTTTAACGCTGACTTTGACGGCGACCAAATGGCTGTACACGTTCCGTTGTCGCTCGAAGCGCAGCTGGAAGCCCGTGTGCTGATGATGTCGACGAACAACATCTTGAGTCCGGCCAACGGGAAACCGATCATCGTGCCGAGCCAAGACATCGTCTTGGGGCTCTATTATATCACGATCGAAAAAGAGAACGAGCCGGGCGAGGGCATGGTGTTTGGCGATCTCGCCGAGATCGACCACGCGCTTGATGCTGGCGTCGTCACGTTGCACGCGAAGGTCAAAGCGCTTTGGACATCCGTCGATGCCGAAGGCAATGAATCGCAAGAGATCGTGGAAACGACCCCGGGCCGGATGAAGGTCGCGTCGATCCTGCCGCGAAGCCACAACGTGCCCTTTGAGGTCGTCAACAAGCTGTTGACGAAGAAGGCCATCGGTGGGCTGATCGATACGGTTTACCGCCACACAGGCCAGAAGCAGACAGTCATGTTTGCGGACCGCATAATGGAGCTTGGCTTCCGTGAGGCGTGCAAGGCGGGTATTTCCTTCGGTAAGGATGACATGGTCATTCCGGACACGAAGAAAGGCATCGTTGAGGAGACCCGGACCCTCGTGTCTGAGTACGAACAACAATATGCAGACGGCCTGATCACGCGCGGCGAGAAGTATAACAAAGTCGTCGACGCGTGGGCGAAGTGTACGGATAAGATCGCTGAGGAGATGATGAAAGAAATCTCCTCCACCAAAGTTGATCCTGAGACAGGCCGCACGCTCGAGCCAAACTCGGTCTATATGATGTCGCACTCAGGGGCCCGCGGGTCACCAACGCAGATGCGTCAGCTGGCGGCCATGCGCGGCTTGATGGCCAAGCCTTCCGGCGAGATCATCGAGACACCGATCATCTCGAACTTTAAAGAAGGCCTGACGGTGCTTGAGTACTTTAACTCAACGCACGGTGCACGGAAGGGTCTGGCGGACACGGCGCTCAAGACGGCGAACTCAGGGTATCTCACCCGCCGCCTCGTCGACGTGGCACAAGACTGTATCGTCAAGGAAGTCGATTGCGGCACGGATAAAGGCATCACGCTCGAAGCCGTCGTCGACTCAGGTGAGGTGGTGTTGGCGCTAAGCCAGCGCATCCTTGGCCGCACAACGCTGGTCGATGTTGTCGATCCTGAGACGGAAGAAGTTCTCGTTCCGGCGAAAACACTTCTCGACGAGGTCACCGCAGAAGCCATCGAGAAAGCCGGCGTGCAGAAGGTTAAAGTGCGCTCGCCGCTGACATGCGAGACGCCCATTGGCATCTGTGCGACGTGCTATGGCCGTGACCTTGCCCGTGGCGAGGAAGTCAATGTGGGCGAAGCGGTCGGCGTCATCGCGGCGCAATCGATCGGCGAGCCGGGCACACAGCTCACCATGCGGACCTTCCACGTGGGCGGTACCGCGCAGGTGGGTGACGTATCGCTCATCGAGGCGAGCCACGAAGGCACCATCAAGCTCGAGAACCGGAACGTCGTGAAAGACAGCTCCGGCGACCTGATCGTCATGGGGCGGAACACCCTGATCAAAATCGTCGATGCCGGCGGCCATGATTTGGCAAGCTTCAAGGTCACCTACGGGACGAAGTTGCGGATTGATGAGGGCGACAAGGTGGAGCGCGGTCAGCGCCTCGCCGACTGGGACCCTTACACCATGCCGATCCTCACCGAGGTGGCAGGTAAAATCTCGTACGAAGATCTCGTGGAAACGGTCAGCTTCTTGAACGTTGCGGACGAGGCGACGGGCCTCAGCTCGAAAGTTGTCTCCGACTGGCGGTCGAACCCGCGCGGCGCCGATTTGCGTCCTGCGATCTCGATCCGCGCTGGCGATGGCACGGTGCTCAAGCTCGACTCCTCGGGCGGCGATGCGCGTTACCTTCTGCCCGTCTCGGCGGTTCTCTCGGTCGAAGATGGCGATGAGGTCCGGCCAGGTGACGTGCTCGCACGGATCCCAACGGAAGGCGCCAAGACCCGGGACATCACCGGCGGTCTGCCGCGGGTGGCCGAGCTCTTCGAAGCGCGTCGCCCGAAGGATCACGCAATCATCGCGGAGATCGATGGCCGCGTCGAATTCGGTCGCGACTATAAGAACAAGCGTCGCATCACCATTGTGCCGGTCGACGAGGATCAAGAGCCGCGCGAGTATCTCGTGCCAAAGGGCAAGCACATCGCTGTCCAAGAGGGCGACTTCATCGCGAAGGGCGAGTATCTCCTCGACGGTAATCCGGCGCCGCACGACATTCTCGATGTGATGGGGATCGAGGCCTTGGCCGACTACCTCATCAACGAGATCCAAGAGGTCTACCGCCTGCAAGGGGTGCCGATTAACGACAAGCACATCGAGGTGATCGTTCGCCAGATGCTGCAAAAGATCGAAATCACCGACCCCGGCGAAAGCGGCTTCTTGAAGGATGAGCAGGTCGACAAGGTCGAGTTCGACGAGGCCAATGCGCGCCTTGAAGAACAAGGTCTGCGGCCTGCCGAAGGCAACCCTGTGCTGCTCGGCATCACCAAAGCCAGCCTTCAGACCCGGTCGTTCATCTCGGCGGCCTCGTTCCAGGAGACGACCCGCGTCCTCACCGAGGCGGCTGTTTCGGGCAAGGTCGACAGCCTCGAAGGTCTCAAAGAAAACGTCATCGTTGGTCGCCTCATCCCGGCGGGCACGGGCGGTCAGATGGCCAAGCACCAGCTCGAAGCCGATAAGCGTGACGAGCAACTCATCGCTGAGCGTGAGAAGCGCGAAGCGGCAGCGCTGCCCGCGCCCGACGATTCCTCGTCGGATGTGGCGGCCGAGTAACCGGGTCGCACTCAAAAAATAGGGCCTCTTCCTTTGGAAGGGGCCTTTTTTTCTGGCACGCCTGTTGCGAGCATGCTGCGATGCAAAAAAGCTGATAACGCGTTCGGCGCAAGCCAGCGTTAACAAGGCCAGCCTAAGACGAGATCCATGGACACGATCACGGCGAGCAAAGTGGCATTCGTTGCCATCGGGCGGAACGAGGGCGATCGTTTCAAGCGGTGCCTTGCCTCGGTGCAGCGCGTTGCCGATCGCGTCGTGTACGTTGATTCAGGTTCCACAGACGGCTCAGTCGCCCATGCCCGCAGCAAAGGTGCCGATGTCGTCGAGCTCGACATGTCGATCCCCTTCACCGCGGCGCGGGCGCGAAATGCCGGCGCTGAGGCAGTGCTGGCGAAATGGGCCGATACGCAGGCGATCCAATTCATCGATGGCGACTGCGAGCTTGAGGCCGGGTGGCTTGCCGAAGGCGTTCGTGCGCTGAACGAAAATCCTGCGCTTGGGCTTGTTACGGGCTGGCTTCGCGAGCGCCATCCTGAAGCCTCCGTCTACAACAAAATGTGTGAGCTTGAATGGTCAGGGCCGCCGGGCCCGATCGAGGCATCGGGCGGCAACATGCTTGTGCGGCGAAAAGCGTTTGATGAAACAGGCGGGTTCAACCCCGGCGTGGTGGCGGCGGAGGATGATGAGTTCTGTGTGCGCCTCAGCGAAAAAGGTTGGCAGCTTGAGCGCATCGGCGTCGAGATGCTCATCCATGATGCCGCGATCTTCCACTTTCGCGAGTGGTGGACGCGCGCGATCCGCACCGGCCATGCCTATGCACAAGTTGGGGATCTGCACCCTGAATATTTCGTCGTTAATCGGCGTCGTACCCTGCTGTGGGGGTTGGCGATTCCCGTCTTGGCGCTGATCGGTTTTTGGCTCTGGTGGCCGCTCGGCCTATTGGTGCTTGCGCTTTATGGGGTCTCCTTCGCGAAGACCTTTCAGGGGCTGCGGCGACGGCATGTTGATCTTCGCGACGCCGCCCAAACGGCAGGCTTCTTGGTGATCGCCAAATTTCCCAATCTGTGGGGGATGCTCACCTACTGGCAGCGAAAACTGAAGGGTCGAGACCTGACCCTGATCGAATACAAGTAACGACCATCGTTTAAGGACGACGCGATCATGGAAACACATGGAAAAGCACGTATCGGGATTATCGGTGCGGGATATATCGCGAACTGGCATGCCCAAGCGGTTGCGCGCTCGCGCCATGGGGAATTAACGGCGGTCTGCGATTTGTCGCGGACGGCTGCTGAAAGCGTTGCCAGGGCGGCGGGCGTCGAACATGTTTTCGATGATGTCGATGCCTTGCTGGAAAGCGATGTGTGCGATGCGGTCCACATTCTCACCCCGCCGCAAACGCATTTTGCCGTGACAAAGGCAGCGCTCGAGGCGGGTAAGCACGTCCTGTGTGAAAAGCCGATGACGCTCAACGCGGCCGACGCGGAAGCGCTCGTGCAGTTGGCGCAGAAACAGCGCCTCATCCTCGGGGTGAACCATAATTTTCTCGGCCTCTCGGGGTATGACCGCCTTCGCCGCGTGATCGCGCAGGGCCAGATTGGGCCCATCGATGCGGCGGAGTTTCACTGGCGCTTTCCGCTTACACCGCTTCGCTCTGGGCCGTTCGGCATGTGGATGCTGCGTGAGCCGATCAATCTCTTGTGGGAGTTGATGCCGCACCTCTTTGCCTTCGTCAATGATTTGCTGGGTGAGCTGACGAATATCGATGTGCGTCTGTCCAAGCCTATCGAAATTCCCGGCGGGATTACCCACTACCAGCATTGGCAAATTCTCGGCGATGCGGGTGAGACGGCCGTGACGATGAATCTGTCCTTGGTCGAAGGGGTGGATGACCGCTCGCTTTATCTGCGCGGCGCCACCGGTGCAGCGCGGCTCGACTATGCCCAAGACCGGCTCGAGGTTTACCGGGCCAACAATGCCGACATCGTCGTCAGCCCATTTCTCAGCGGCATGGGCCCGGCGCTGCAGCGGGTCAGCGACACCACCGTCAACGCCGCGAAACAGACGCTCTCCTTGAATGGCGCGCAGCCATACGCGCTGGGCATTAATCGAGTGGCGGCGGAATTCTCCAAAGCCGTGTTGGGCGGCTTGGCCATCGAAAAGCGCTTCCGCGGGGAACGCGGTCTCGAAGTGGCGCGGATGATGGAGGCAACGGCGCAGGTCGCCGCGTCGAAGCTCCCCGTGCTTCAAGACAAAAGCGACGTGTCTATCGCGCTGGAGACGCCAGACACGTTGGTGATTGGCGGCACCGGCTTTATCGGTCGCGCCCTCGTCGAAGGACTGGTTGCAGAGGGGCGTAAGGTCCGTGTGCTAAGCCGCGGGAAGCCGGGCATCTTTGCGCATCTCGGCTCTAAAGTGAGCATCTTCCAAGGCAGCCTGACGAACTCTGACGATCTCGCTGCGGCGATGGAGGGCATTGACCTCGTCTATCACCTCGCCAAGGCCGAGGAGAAAACATGGGACGCCTACGTCAAGAATGACGTCGAGGTGACCCGGGCCATTGGCGAAGCCGCCGTGAAGGCCGATGTGAAACGCCTCGTCTACACCGGCACTATTGATAGCTATGATGCGTCTGAACCGGCGGTGACGATCACGGAAGACACGGGCCTCGATCCGCAGATCGATCGCCGGAACCTTTATGCGCGGTCCAAAGCCGCTTGCGAGAAGCTTCTCCAGGATATGGCGACGCGAAGCGGCCTGCCGCTGGTGATTGTCCGGCCGGGTATCGTCATCGGCAGGGGTGGTCCGCTTCAGCATTGGGGCATCGGTCGCTGGCAGGGCGCCGGCGCCGTGAAAATTTGGGGGCCGGGAAATAACATTCTTCCGTTCGTGCTCGTCGATGATTGTGCCGATGGCCTCGTCCGTGCCGGGATCACCGAGGGCATTGAGGGACAATCCTTCAATCTCATCGGTGAGCCGATGCTCTCGGCGAAAGACTATTTCGACGCGATCAATGGTCGGCTGGGCGCGGCGATCCGGGTGGGGCGTGGCTGGATCCCCGGCTATTATGCATCGGACACGGTGAAATATGTACTGAAGAAATATGCGGCGCGGATGCGCGATGTGAAAGCGCCCTATTTCAAGGACTGGAAGTCCCGTACACAGAGCGCGCGCTTCTCAAATGAGAAAGCGAAGACCGTGCTTGGCTGGCAACCAGAAACAGACCGTGAGGTCTTCCTCCACGAGGCCATCGATGAGGCCAATCTCTTCGGCTTTGGTGCGGAGGAGATGCTGTTGCGAGTTGTCTCCGCGCCGACCGCTGAGCCCCAAGCGATGGAAACCGCGAAGGCGTCCTAAGCTGCGGGAAGGGCTTCCTGCCAGACGCCTTTGTGTCGGGCGAGATAGCCCTCGGCATCGCCTGTCAGCCAATGGTCGATCACCTCATGCCACTGGGTGGGGCAGAGGATGCGATCGAAGGCGCTCGCAGTTTGCTCCGATAGCTGTGCATAGCCGTCCGCATCGGACAGTGCCGCTTCGATGATCTGTGCGAGGGCGGCGGGGTCACGTTCGGGGGCGAACCGAATGCCGTCGCCTTCTTTGAGATACGCCTTGAACATCGGATGGTCGGACATGACGATCGGGGTGCGGACGGTAAGCGCCTCATAGATCGTGCCCGGCAGGCCCTCGGAATAGTCGTGGCGGCTGGGCACCAAGACGAGCTGCGCCTCGCGCATTTTCGCGAAAACCTCGGCATTGGGAACGAGGCCGGTGAAGTGGATGTGTTCGGCCGCTCCGGCCTTCGCGGCAGCCGCCTCGAACGGGGCCAGGTCGCCGCCGCCGACGACGGTCAGTTCCGTCATTTCCCGCAGGAATGCGCTCTCGCCATAGGCGCGGATCAAATCGCCAACGCCTTTTTCTTCGCAGACCATGCCGACGTAAACGAGCTGATGCCGCGCATCTGTCGCGAGCGTCTTAGGGGCAAAGTCAGCCGGTGTCTTCGCGCTTGGCCAATCCCAGGGCATGACCTTGTCGCCGTTGACGCCGATCCGGACGAGGTCGCGGCAGGCCGCGACATTATGATTGGTCACCACATCGATATCGTCGCCGTTCAAAATACGGGCGAGGCGGCGGGTGAACAGGCGGTTCTTGATCGCCCGCGGCGACCAGCCGGGCATGATGAACGAATCAGCGAAATTGGGCAGGATCTTCGCGCCATGCTGCTTCGCCCACGCAAAGACTTCGAGGATGGGCGTGCGCAAAATGATGTGGGTGGGCTTTTCGGCCGCCAACGCGTCGCGGAGAGGCGGCCAGCCATCGGGGCCGTGATACTTCAAGCCATAGAGCGAGAGACCATGCGATTCGTCTTGATAACGCGGGGCATAAACGCAGATCACCGAAACGCGTTCGGCCCGCTCGCGCAGGGAGAGCGCATAGTTCACGGAATAATGTTGTGCGCGATAGGTTTCGGGCAGGCCTTCATCCATGCGCTCTAGGGTTTCTCGCATGTCGCCATATTGTACGAAGGCTAGTCGCATTCTTGCTCTCGCGATGTCTTGATGTCCGCGCTCACACCTGTTTACGGACCTAATCGTCAAGCCTCTGTGAAAGGCGGCGAAAACGCGGGAATGGCGCTTGACCCCCGCAGGCTATCTTTGTATGCGCGCGGTTACGCCAGATGGGGCACCGTCACCGGCCACGTGCCATATGTGATACGACCCCGGCAAGACGGACATCAGTAAGTCAGCGGACCGGCGCGCCCTTCGTGGGAGCGCCGATGAGCTATTCTGTTATCCGGATTGCATTGGTAGATTTGAACGAAACACGCGACCGACAGGACCCGCATGCCGACGATACAACAGCTGATCCGCAAACCGCGGTCACCGAAACGCAAGATCAACAAGGTGCCGCATTTGCAGGGCAACCCGCAAAAACGCGGCGTGTGCACCCGTGTTTACACCACCACCCCGAAGAAGCCGAACTCGGCGCTTCGGAA
>CAYFHK010000119.1:0-8193 GCA_964342585.1 uncultured Caulobacterales bacterium
GCTGGCGAGCGAGATGGAACTGCCGCTGGAGCCGTTCACGGTTCATGACCTGCGGCGCACGGGATCGACGCTCCTGAACGAGCTTGGCTTCAACCGCGACTGGATCGAGAAGAGCCTTGCCCACGAGGACCGGCGCTCATCGCGTGGCGTCTACAACAAGGCAGAATATGCCGACCAGCGCCGTCACATGATGCAGGAATGGGCCAACATGATCGACGCCTGGGCGGCTGGCGAAAGCCGCAAACCGAACATCATACCGGAGAGCATGTCGGTCTATGCCGCTGATCCAAGGTTGGGGTAGTCTGGGCTGCTCTATACGCAAAAAAGAGTTGTCCCGACGGGAGTATCGGCTGAACCACCAATTCCCAATACCCGAAGACCAAGAGCCACTAAATCATACGACAGTTCGCTCCATCATCATTCTAACTAAAGTGGACCGATCTAGTGATTTGCCATGGAGGATCACTTCTCCAAACGTGTCATCGACGACTCTGCCACTGCCATCATGAACATGGACGTGAATCCCAAATTCCTGTTCGCGAGCGGCGGTCCAGACAATCGCTGGCGTAGACGCCCAAATTGTCTAGGTGCAGCCACCGTAGTCATCGAGGTTCAGTGAACGATCTGGCGTGACGTATTTCAGAGTTTTCGCGAAGGTGTCATGCAGCGGTTTCAATGGTGTTGAGACGATAGGCTTTTTGCTCCACGTGCTGTCTCGACCGCAATTCCCACAGAAATGCTTTCGGTGCGGCGTCTTTGCGAAGTCGCCGAGGTCCAGATGCGGATAGCCGCAATGACTGCAATTGATGCAGTCCATATCTTTCTCAAGCTCCAGGCCGCAGACGAAATCAAACGCCGCAGGCGGCGTGACGTTCACGAGGCTAATATCGTCCGCACCAAACAGGTCCATGCTTGATCCATATTGAATTGAAACAGCGTGGAAGTCCTTGTCGATCACCTTTTTGGCGCCGGCGTCCTCCCGTACATGAACGTGTATTTTCGGAGGTCGAGGGGCGATCTCTTCGGTTGAGATCGCAGCCGGCATGGAGCACCAGATACCGACTTCCGCGTGCTCATCGACGTTCACGCAGTAAGGCGACACAACATAGTTCATACGCTGATCGTGATTTGCGCACCGCATCACGCCAAGCTGCTCCCTAGACGCGAAGTCGGCCCTCGTTCCCCAATGCGTCTGATGTGTGCGACACCAGACCCGCGGCTGGCCGTTGCGGAACTTCCCGGCGTCCGTGAAATCGCATGGCAACTCCGCGTCGGCGCCGCTCTTTGCCGGAAAGTGACCCAGCATGTCCGTCGAGTTAACAGCGATGTTTCCAAGCGTTCGTCCGTAGGACCAGCATATCGCCGCAGCCTCAGTCCGAACTTTTGCAGCGTCCTGTTTCGCTGCCTGCTCATCACAGACCTTTTCAACCCACACCTTCTGCGCGTCCTTTCCGGATGCGCTTTTCCATTCGCAGTACCAGAGTTCGACGGCGCCGGTCGCCTTATTCAATTTTCGTTCGATGAACATCTCAGCAACTCACTTCTCTTTATTTTTGGCACCAAATCCTAAACACTCCTTGGCGTGCAGATGACGGTGCAACTGAAGCCGTCCAGGCGGCTCGACTGCTTGGTATGGGCGTCAATTGATCCGCCCGGCTTTTGAAAAAACTCTCGACAGTGATCGCCGGAGCGGAACCGGATGTATTCGCTGATATTGGCGAGGCCGACGAAAACCGGCCGAAATCCGAAACCATGTCCTGGTTCTTCAGCGTGGCGCGAAACGCCTTCTTGAAGCGCAAGCTCAATCGCGCACCCGCCGTCATTCAAATTTGCGTACTTCGGATTTTTTCTCAGGCTCTCCAAGACACCGATACCGTGATCGCGAACCACAAACTCTAATCGTCCTAGCTGCGCCGAGAAGAGCACCTGTCCAGTTTCAGTTTTTTCGCTGTGCTCGATGACGTTGCTGAAAAACTCTTTGACTGCCGCAAGCAGCTTTCCACCGTGGTCAGAAGAAAATCCAGCTTCTCCTGCGGCGGCTTTAAGCCTGATTGCGAAATTGGTCCATGCGGTGTCGTTCCGACAGATCTCAGCAACAGAAATCATGCCTTGCCGACCATCCGTGGAGACAAAGGTGTTCAGATTGCCGATGCTGGCGACGAGCAGCTCTTTTGCGGCCCCAATATCGAGCCATGAGCCGGACCCATTGAACGACGATGCCACCTCAGGCCTGCAATGCGCCAGCTCCAACGCCGGCGAAACATCGTAGACGCGGTGCTTCGGCAGATCGTCGATCGCCGCCTCGCCGCTTTCGAGCGCAAGGGCGATATCGTCCGCAATGTCGTAAGTGAGCGCGTCGATGAGTCACCTCACGCCGCTCTCGACACTGGGTCGGGTTCGGGGTCCGTGTAGAACCTGTTACGAAGATAGGCGATCCGCTCGCGTGCATTGTGTTGAAACAAAGCATCGACGGGCGCGCCCGGATCAGTCGGCATTGTGGCCCAAGCGAGATCGCGGTTTCCGATCCGCTCTGCGCGTTGTCGATTGATGGTTTTCACAAAAGTTCCGGATTCGATGTAAATCACTCGCCGAAAGTGATGCCTCAAGAACGGAATGACATCGGGCTTGCCGCGGATGATGATGTCCAGATCGCGACCAGCCATCTTTGCTATCATCGCCAACTGTTCGAGATGAAACTCGCGTCGGGCCTTCGTGGCAGATCCAGTAATGAATTCATACGACAGGATCTGAATTTCCGGCCTCTCGCGAATGAAGTACGCCCACCGACTGAAGTCGCGTTCCGTCCGTCCATGGGCGTGAAGCGCGCAGGCGATGCCGCTCAATTGAAACTCGGCGAAAACAAGCGCAATCCGTTTCATCGCATGAAGATCATCCGTACCCGGATGATCGAGAAAGACGCTGAAATTGGGCGCCGTCACCAGTGCAACGCCGATCCGGCGAAGCTGCTCGATGATGCCGAGGCGTTTCTCTCCAAGCGTCCACCACGGCTCGATACGGTGATCTTGATCAACGCCAGTCAAGATGAGCGTTGCTGCCACGTCGATTCGGAATGCCTGGCAAAGTGCAGCCCTCGTTTCGAAACGAAGCGTTCCGGTGCGGAAGTTGATGAGGTCAGCAAGACGCAGTGCCATGACACTGTGTGAAAGCGCGGTCGCCCGGCTGCTGCCATGATAGATTAGCGGGACAATATCGTCGTTGAGATTGACCCCGATGGTGGGCGTTCGTGCGACATTGCCGAATTCGAAGCCATCGATCTCGCGAAATTGTTGCGCGAACAATTCAGACTTTTTCCGGCAAACCAATGTGCAGGATTCCGGTTTCTCGCAACAGAAGGCGAGGCAATCGAATACGCCTTGCTCGATACTGAGTCCGCCGCAGGTATCGAAATGGCGGCAGGACGGGCAACCAAGCGCCATCGGAAAGCTTCCAGGGCTGTCGGTCAGTTTTCGCGCAATCAGTCGGTCGCTGCGCAGATCTGGCGGCAACTGGCTCACTTGATCGATACCTCCGCCGTTCCCGAAATTGCATTGACCTTCTCGACTGTGCCGGTGGCGACGCCGCTTGATTTCGAAACAGCGTCAGCGATCGCAGGGGAGGCGTTATCAATCTCGGCCACCACGCTGTTTCCCTGGCATCCAGTAAGACCCGCACCGTTCTTCTCGATAATGAGTTTATCGCCTACAGCGAGGCTGGCGCCGCGCCTGATCTTGGCGATAACACGGCGAGGTTGATCGTTCGGCTCTTGCGTGAACAGATCGCCTGTCGCCAGTGCAGCGCGCTTGCGATCAATATGCTTTGCGTAACCTTTGTTCCGCTTGTCCAGAAAATCAGCACCCATCACACCGCCTCATCAAGAATTGGCTTGTAGAATTTCGCACGTCCGCGGGAGAACTCCTTGATCACGCCGCGGGCGACGAGACCCGCAAGTCTGTTGTTCCACGCATTCGTGCTCTTGGCTTTGTCAGTATCCCCAAGCTGTTCTTTCAGCGTGTTCGCGTCCGCGACGCGATTTTCGATGATGTAGTCGAAAGTAAGCTGCTGCTTCGGATCGAGCTTGCCGATGAGTTGAACATTTGCAAGCACACCTGAGGAGGAAATCTCACATGAGATGATTGCGTCGTTCAGCGCCTCGGTCAGCACCGCGAGTTCATCGCGAACCTCTTTGTTCAGATTTGCGACAACAGGATAAAAAGAGGACTGGCGCGCGCGCATATAAGTCTTCGACGCGAAAACGGTTTCACGAAGGAAGCTGGCGGTCGCCACCTCGACACCGCCAAAGTCCAAGATCAACGCCGTCGGTTCTTCCGGTTCACTCCCTGTCGCCGCAATCAATTTGGCGAAAACCGTCTTGCCGGTAACGGCCCCGGCCAGAACGCTGTCGTTTGCAAGAACTCTTATGTCGATCTTCATCCGTCTCACCTATTCTCACGTCGAAAAAGTGAAATAGGTGCGTTCAGCTGGTTCGTCAATCCCTTTCCAACGTTCATTTAGGCAATGAGCGGTGGAAATCGCCGATCAACGCATCCGATAGTCGGGATGAGGACCGCAACCCCCTCGGCCCTTGCGACGCTGGGCGTCGATCCACTCCAGCACTTCGGCGAGGGGCCATACGACGCATCGGGGTGTCAGGTAGAAGCGCTGTGGGAATTCGCCCTTCTGTTCGAGTTCGTAGATCGTCGTATCGGAGAGCGGCACGAGCTTGCGAAGCTCGGTCCGCCTGACGGTTCGGCGCCTGAAAATGTCAGCGGGTGTGATCCGTTCGGGATCGGACGAAGTGACGGGGGCGGGGGGCTTTGGGGGTGGGTTCAGGTCCTGCGCGAAATCCCTAAGCCCCGCGCGCCCGCCGTCCCTTACGCGATGCAACATGACGCACTCCGATTATCCTGTCTTCGCCCGGTTCCAGACCATGACGCCGGTGCCTTCGGCTTCGTTCTCGAAGAAGGCGGCGCGCATGGGGCCTGCGAAGCTTGGGTCATCGAGTTTGACGGCAAGGTAGGGCGTTTCGCCGTCCTTGCTTTCCTGACGCCAGGCGGCGCCGAGTTCGGCGCCGCCGGCATAGAGCCGGAAGTCGGGCGCGCCATAGCTTGCCTTGTCCGCATTGGGGACAAGCTGGGCTTTGACGTTGATGGTCATGGTGCGGATGGTGCCTGTATAGCTGCCATCTTTCAGGGTGAACGTGCCGATCTGTGCCATGGGTTTCAGTCTCCTTTGCTTGCGTTGGAATGAAGGGCGCGGCGCGCCCGTTTGAACCCGGCGTCGGAGGCCAGGAAGCTTTCGATCATGGCGGGGATCAGCGCTTCGGGCTTTTCCTCCGCGCCATAGGTCTGGCGGTAGATTTCGGCATAGTCGGACAGTGCGCTCGCGAGCTCCGGATCGACCGAGAGGCTCATGCGCACCGGCGTGCGGTCGGGAAGACGGTCAAGGCGTAGGGTCATCTGCTTGTTCCTTGTGGATGGGGTCTGAGGATGAGATCGCGGGTGACGACCACGCGTACCGGCCAGCCGGGCCGCACGCGGATGGTCGGCTGGATGCCAAGATTGCGCTCGACGACGCGCTGACCGGCCTGGTTCACCGTATCGGTCGTGCCGCGTCTTATGGCACGTTCGAGATCGCCGTCTCCGTCTGCGCCGAGTTCGGCACCGATGCCCAGAATAGTGGCAAGGCCTGCGGCGATGAACACACGGTCCCAGTGATGATCGGTGCGGTCAGACAGGCCGGCAAAGCCCTGCGCATCTGAACCGGGCGCGGAGATGAGGATGGAGGACCCGTCCGGGAAGATGATCCGGTCCCAGGTCACGAGCGCGCGGTCCTGACCGAACGAGACTTCGGACTGGTAGCGCCCGATCAGCCGCGAGCCTTGCGGGATGAGGCGATATTGGCCGGTCACGGTGTCATAGACGGGCTGGGTGACCTGCGCGACGATCGTGCCGGGGAGGTCCGAGTTAATGCCGGTCACAAGGCTTGCCGGGATCAGCGTGCCCGCCATGACCTGATAAGGTGAGGCGGGATCTTCCACGCCGTGCGGATTGTAGATGTCGCTGCTCGCGCCTTTGCTGGCAAAGGCGAGCTTGCGGGACTGGAGATTGGTGTCGGCGGGCTGGCCAAAGACGGACGGCGCCCCCTGCGGCAGGGCCGCAAGCGCCAACAGCTCCGAGCCGAGATCAAGTGCGGGGTCGCGATAGGCAGGGCGCGCGTCAGTGACGATTTGGCCGCCTGTTTCAGATTGCAGCCGGAAGAAGACCGGCGCGCGAGCGGCTTCATCGGCGAGGGCCGCTTCACGCATGCGCCTTGCGCGCTCTGCCTCGTCGGCCGGGTTCGGGCGGAAATCGTCCTCGAAGCGGGTGACATATTCCGGCTCTAGCCCAAGCTCACGTTCGGCGCGCAGCATGGTCGCGCCGAGATCGCCGGACAGTGGCGGGCCCAGTCTGGCGATGCGGTCTTCGACCGGGGCAATGTCGCTATAGCTTGCCGGGAGGGTGGAGAGGCCTTCGGGCTTGCGCGTGTTCGTGGTGTTGTAAAGTTCACGGCGGGCATCGGGGTCGACGGCGGTCGGCGGTTTGAGGGCAATGCTCATGGCCGCAAACAAAGCGAGCACGCCGAGGCCTGCGCCGACCATCAGGACCTTTCGATTGATCCGCGTGACCGGCTTCGGACTGGAGCGGATCTTCAGCCGCTCGGCATGCTCGTCGAAGGGAATGGGCTCTGACATCTTCCTCAGTCCCCGAAGATCGCGGCCAGAGGCGAGCGGCGCTCGTTGCGGGAGATGCGGACAACGGTCTGATTGCGCTCGCCGAGGCGCAGTTCCGCGGCGCGGAACAGACGGTCAACGACATAGTAGTTGCCGCGCACCCGGTAGTTCACGAGTTCCGCGTCGCCATCCGCGCCGAGCACGAAAAGCGGCGGCATGTCCGTCGTGGCAATGTCTTCCGGCATCTGGATGAAGACCTGACGCCCATCATCGAAGACGCGCACCGGCTTCCAGTCCGGGCTGTCGCCGGAGAGCCGGTAATCGAAGTTGAGGCCTTCAAGTGTCAGGCCGCGTTCGATGCTGCCCGCGTCCCGCGCAATGGCGCGCTCATTCCTAGCGGCGAGGCCTGCCAGCTCGTCTGCCGGATAGCGCCAGGAGAGCGCGGCCATGTAGCCGCCGTCGGTGCTTTCGAGTTCGAGGTGATAGGTCCGCCGGTCGGTGGCGATCATCAGATTGGTGCGGATGCCGGAGCTGATCGGTTTTACCAGCACATGGGCGCGGGCCGTGTTGCCGGAGCCGGAGATCGTGTCCCCCACCACCCAGCGCACCGTGTCGCCCGCCGAGACCGAGACAAGTTCCTCGCCCGGCTGCAGGGCAATGTCACTGACCTGGCCGGGGCTGGCATAGAGCCGGTAAAGCGCGCCTTCGGTATAAGGATAGACCTGGATCGCGTTCACATAGCCATCGACCGAGGGTTCGATCAGGGCGCTGGTGCGGCCTTGTCTTATCGCCTCAGCGGGAGACACCGATGGCGCGCTGACAGTCCTTGTATAGGTCCGTGTCACGCTGCCATCGGGATTGGTGGTGACGCGGGCGCCAACCGGCATCATCTGGCCGGGCAACGGGAGAGCCACGGCGGTCTCTATGATTTCGACCGGATAGTCGGTCCTGTCCTCGACGGGCGTGGCCGCAACGAAGGCCGCCGGATCAATCGGTTCGAGTTCCGTCGTGGCGCAGGCCGTGGTGAGTGCGAGGGCCGAAGTGGCAAGTAGGATACGAAGCATGAGGATCATTCTCCTGTGACAAGGTCCTGACCCCAGTTCAGGGCATGGACATAAAGGCCGAGGGGATTGGCGCGCAGGGTCTCTGCATCCGTCGGCGGCTGGGTGATGAGGGTGAAATTGCCAGTGAAGCGCTGGGCGCGGACGAGCGCGCCATTCTCATAGGTCTTCTCGATCCAGCGGGCCTGGAAGCTGTCATCCGAGACGCGCACCACGCTGACCACATCCACCGTGCGGGACTTGCGGCCGACATCCGCAAACGGATCATTGGCCGAGGCGTATTCGTTGAGGGTTGTCGCGGCTTGGGTTGTGACGAAGTCATAGGCGCGCAGCCAGTTCTCGCGCACGACGACGGGGTCAACGCTGAGGCCCCGCACATGCTCGATGAAATTTGCCAGGTGATGGGCGATCTGGGCATCGGTC
>CAYFHK010000120.1:0-8158 GCA_964342585.1 uncultured Caulobacterales bacterium
TGCGGCATGAGCGCTGAGGCGCTTCCCCTCGCGCTCGAACGCCACGCCACGTCGAAGCTCGAGCCGGACGATGCAGGCGACTATGACCTCCTCGCGATCAGCACGATGGGTTTTCGCGGCGAGGCGCTGCCCTCCATCGGGTCGGTCAGTCGCCTTTCGATCACATCGCGGCCGGCGGGCGAGGATGCCGCCATGCTTCGATGCGTTGGCGGCGATCTCGAGGCGGTGCGACCGGCCGCCCTCCCGGGCCACGGCACGCAGATCGATGTGCGCGATCTTTTCTTTGCGACCCCTGCGCGGCTGAATTTTCTGCGCACGGATCGCGCGGAGACCATGGCCGTCAGCGACACGCTGAAAGCCCTCGCCATGGCGCGCCCAGATATCGGCTTTTCGCTGGAGGCCGATGGCCGAAAGCGCTTTGCCTATCCACCCGAGCCCCCGGGGCAAGAAGGGCACTTGCGGCGGCTCGGCGCGATTATGGGCCAAGACTTCCCCGAGAACGCGGTGCCGCTGAACGCGGAGCGCGAACGGGCGCATCTCACTGGCTTTGCCGGGGTGCCGACCTTCAACCGCGGGCAGCCGGATCGGCAATATCTCTTCGTGAATGGTCGTCCGATCAAAGACAAATTGGTGATTGGTGCGATCCGCGGTGCCTATGCGGATTTCCTCGCGCGCGACCGGCATCCGCAAGTCGTCCTTTTCATCGACGTGCCTTACACCGCCGTTGACGTGAACGTGCACCCCGCCAAAACCGAGGTGCGCTTTCGGGATGCGGGCGCGATCCGCGGCTTGATCGTGTCCGGATTAAAAGCCGCGCTCGCCGAAGCGGGGCACAAAGCTTCGACGACGGTGGCCGACTATGCCCTTGGCCATATCCGGTCCACGCCGGAAGCTGCGCCCGCGGTCTTGCCGTTCACAGGGGCGACGCGGGACGCCCCCGCGACGCCCGATCGCCGCTTTCTTCAGCGCGATACGCCCCCAGATTTTCACAGCGGATTTGCCGAACCACAGCCCGCGCCAGCGATGTCATCAGGGCCCGCGCCTTCTGGCCGTATCGAAGAGACACCGCAGACGGACACCTCAGCCGGACCGGACTATCCACTCGGCGCGGCAAGGGCGCAACTTCACGAAACCTATATCGTCGCGCAAACCGCGGATGGGATTGTGATCGTCGATCAGCATGCGGCGCATGAGCGGCTGGTTTACGAGGAGATGAAACGGCACATGGCGGCAGGCGGCGTCCCCCGCCAACGCCTGTTGGTGCCAGAAGTCATCGATCTGCCCCAAGAAGAAACCGAGGCGCTGCTCCAGCGCGCAGACGAATTCGAGGCGCTGGGGCTTTATCTCGAACCCTTTGGCGAGGATGCCATTCTGGTCCGGGAGGTACCCGCGCTGTTCGGGCAAGGCGATATCAAGGGCCTCGTCAAAGACTTAGCCGCCGATCTTCTCACCCTGGACCAGGGCCTCGCCTTGCATGAGCGGCTGGGCGAGATTTGCGGGAATATGGCCTGTCGCGGCTCCATCCGTGCAGGCCGACGGCTCACGGGCGAGGAAATGAACCACCTCCTCCGCCAGATGGAGGCCACGCCGCATTCGGGCCAGTGCAATCACGGCCGCCCCACCTATGTGGAGTTGAAGCTCGCGGACATCGAGCGTCTCTTCGGTCGGCGATAAATTTCCCACAAAGACTTTCAGTCCAGGTGTTGACCCCCAGAGGCGGAAGGCGCATCTCCCCGCCACTCTCAAAAATTCAAACCCCTTCGGAGGCCTGTCGGGTATGGATACCGGCTTTGTCTCGACGTTCTTCGCGTCCTTCGTCACTCTTTTTATCGTGATCGACCCCATCATGGTGGCCCCGCTTTTCGCGGCGCTGACCCATGGGGAGGACGCAAAGAGCCGGCGCAAAATTGCTATTCAAGCGATGACGATCTCCGCTGCGCTGCTGCTGTTTTTTGCGCTGCTTGGCGGCAGCATGCTGAAACATTTGGGCATTGAGCTCGCGGCCTTCCGCGCGGCGGGCGGGATCCTCCTGTTCCTCATTGGCTTCCGGATGTTTTTCAATCCGGACCAAGAAATGGAGGCTAAGCGCCCCGGGCCCAAAGCTTCCTCACGGGAGAACGTGGCCTTCTTCCCGCTGTCCATGCCGATGTTGGCGGGCCCCGGGGCGATTGCCACCATCATGCTGTTGATGAACGAGCACCATCCGGGCACCGAAACAGATCAATTGATGATCCGTGTGGCCGTCGTCCTGGCCATGTTAACCGTGTTTGCGATCGGGTTGCCGATCATGCTGTCGTCATCGCGGATCGCGGGCGCGCTCGGCCGCACAGGCATGAACACCGTCTCGCGCCTTCTTGGAATGCTGCTGATGGCACTGGCGACGCAATACGTCTTCGATGGCATCCGCGTGGGTATCCTCGAGCGGGTGGTGATCTCGCCCCAAACCGCGCAGCTGCTCGAACAGCGGATCTAGTCACAAAGGCACGACGCTTGCGGGAGGAGGAAAATGCGGGATTTGCTGCTCCTCCTCGTGATTTCGGGATCGCTCCTAGTGGCGCTCCGTTATCCCTTTGCGGCGGTGCTGTTGTGGGCATGGTTTACCCTCGCCTCGCCCCAGCAAGCGGCTTACACGCTATCGGCCTATTCGCTGAACACCGTCATCGCGATCGCGACGCTGGCGGTGCTGGCGCTCCATGGTGAGCTCTGGCGGATCAAATGGCGGGTGCTGCCCCTTCTGCTCATCGCTTTCGCGGCATGGATCGGCATCTCGCAGCACTTCAGCCTGATGCCGGATTGGTCGATGCCGTATACGGATCGCTTCTCTAAGATCCTGCTCTTCGTCTTCCTCTGTGCGGTCACCGTGACGGACCGGTTGCGATTCCAGGCGCTTCTTTGGATGCTCGTTATTGTGATGGGATTTTTCGGGCTGAAGGGCGGGCTCTTTACGCTGATGACCTTTGGCCAAGACCTCTATTGGGGCCTAGAACGGACCATCCTCTACGACAATAACCACATCGCCATCGCCATGGCGACCAGCCTGCCCCTCCTCCTCTACATGGCCGATCAAACGCGCCATCGAATAGTCCGCTACGTCCTCCTGGGCGTGACAGTGATGACGGTGATCGGGATTATCGGCACGCATTCACGGGGTGGCTTTCTTAGCCTGTTGGCATTCGGCGGCCTTTACTGGCTGGGGTCGCGCCGAAAAATTCTTGTGGGCGCGTTGGGCGCTCTCGCGCTCCTCGCGGCGCTGCCCACCTTGCCGACCGACTGGACCGACCGCATGGCGACCATCGCCGAGGCAGATGAGGATGCAAGCTTCCGCGCGCGCCTTGAAGCGTGGGAGATCAATTGGCTGCTCGCCCGCGAAAATCCGCTCACCGGCGCCGGGCTTCGTGTGCCTTATACCGATGAAGCAGCGCGGCTCGTGTCCGAGCATCAACCCCGCGCGGCGCATTCGGTCTATTTCGAGGTATTGGGCGGCACCGGCTTTGTCGGCCTGGCGCTCTACCTTGGCATCTTTGGGTATGGGATCCTTTCGGCGCATCGTTTGGCACGCGCCAAAGACGAAGCGCGCAAATGGATGTCCGCCTACGGATTAGCGGCGCGGAACGCCCTGCTAGTCTTCGCCGTCGGCGGGGCCTCCGTCTCCATGGAGATGTGGGAAGGCTATCTGATCGTGATCGCGCTTGTGAGCGCTGTCACACAAATGAAAACGGCCGACGCTGATGCAGCACCGGCCGTCCGTAAGGGAATATTCGCAGACCGTGCCGTGACGGCTTAATTGAGACCTTCACGCCCAATGGCGAGGAATTTCTGCCGCCGCGCCAAACGCCGCGCCGTGGCATCTTGCTGGCCCAACTCCTCAAGCGCCTTCTCCACCGCATCGCCGAGGCTGGTGATCGCGCCGCGCGGGTCGCGATGCGCACCGCCAACGGGCTCGGAGACGATCGTGTCGATGACGCCGAGCTCCAGGAGATCTTGCGCAGAAATCTTCATGGCTTCCGCTGCATCGGCCGCCTTGCTGCCCTCTTTTTGATCCTTCCAGAGGATCGACGCGCAGCCTTCCGGCGAAATCACGGAGTAGACGGAGTGTTCATACATCAGCACACGGTCCGCTGCGGCCAGCGCCACGGCGCCGCCGGAGCCGCCCTCACCCACAATGGAGGCGACCACAGGCACGCCCGCATCGAGGAACCGCGCCGTTGACGAAGCAATGGCTTCAGCCTGTCCGCGCTCTTCGGCGCCCAATCCGGGATAAGCGCCCGGCGTATCTACAAAGGTGATCACCGGCAGGCCAAATCGCTCTGCCATATCGACCAGGCGCATGGCTTTCCGATACCCCTCAGGCCGGGCCATGCCGAAATTATGGGCAACACGGCTTTGCGTGTCGGCGCCCTTTTCATGGCCGATCACCATCACCGAGCGTCCACGGAACCGCGCCGGGCCGCCAAGAACGGCCGCATCCTCGCCATACCGACGATCGCCCGCGAGGGGCACGAAGTCCGTCATCAGTTGATCGACGATGTCGCTGAAGTGAGGGCGGCTTGCGTGGCGGGCGACGAGGGTCTTCTGCCAGCGCGAAAGGCTCTCATAGGTGTCAGCGAGCAGCTTTTCGGCTTTTGCTTGCAGCCGCCCGATTTCCTCGTCGACGCCAATTTTTTCATCGCCCTCAAGGGCGCGCAAATCATCGATCTTGCCTTCGAGCTCTGCGATGGGTTTTTCGAATTCCAGATAGCTGCGCATGACACTCACAATTGTTGCAGTCGCGAACAACCAATAGCTCACGACAGGAAAGTTGACAAATTCGCTTTATCCGCGTGCGAGCGGGTGATTTTTCTCCATCACTTCGGCCAAGCGATCCCCATGAATATGCGTGTAGATCTGCGTCGTCGTGATATCGGCATGGCCAAGCAATTGTTGCACCACCCGCAAATCGGCGCCGCCATGCAGCAAATGCGTGGCAAAAGCGTGCCGCAAGACGTGCGGAGAAACCTTCGCGGGCGGCAGGCCAGCTTTCGCGGCCAAGTCCTTGAGAAGCTGGGCAAAACGGGCCGGCGTCAGATGGCCAGACGACCCTCGGGACGGGAAAAGATAAGGCGAAAGCCGCTCGGCCTCTGGGGCCGCCGCAAGGTAGGCACGCAAGGCTTCGAGCGCGGGCTTGGTCAACGGCACCAAGCGCTCTTTGTTGCCCTTACCGATGACTGTGATCAGGGGCTCGACCCTGTCAAAGGCGGCGCGCGGCAGGCTGCAGAGCTCTGAGACTCGAAGCCCGGTGGCATAAAGAAGCTCGATCAGCGCGTGCAGCCGGAGCGCCTTGTAGCTGCCCCGCGCGGCATCATCCGCCGCTTGGTCAATCAACCTCGAGACATCGTCAATGGACAAGACCTTTGGCAGGGGCCGCCGCGTTTTCGGCCCGGAAAGGGTCGTTGTCGGGTTCTCGGCGCAAAAGCCTTCATCGACAGCAAAGGCATAAAACTGCCGCATGGCCGAGAGCCATAGCGAGGCGGTTGCCGCGCTCCGCCCCGTATCATGCAGATGCGCCAAGTAATCGGCGAGATCGTCACGGGTCGCCGTGGTCAATGTCATCCCGCGTCGGCCCAAGAAGGTGTCGAACCGCCCCAGATCACGCGCATAGTTGCGGATCGTCCTTGGAGAAACGCCGCGTTCCACCGTCATCATGTCCAAAAACAGGGCCACGGGCCCCGTGCCGGCGATCGATGCGGCAGCCTTGATCAATTATTTGCCGGTTTTGGACGGGGCAGCGGTTTGCCGTCGATGATCTGCCCACCGCCCGTCGCCTGCCCCGTTAAGAACAATGACGCATCCTCACGGAAAGCTGCCTGACGGTCGAGCCAATCAAGGTCCGCGGTGTTCCGTGCCCAGCCCATCACCACATTGCGTATGTCACCATGCTCACCGTCTCCCGCCACGTTGAGGCCAGTGAGGTAGAGAAGCGCCGCTGGTCCTTGGCTGCCCGCTTCCGCGGCCTCAAGGCCCGCGCTGACAAAAGCGAGGAGCGGTGTGGTTGCTTCAACCCCGGCCGCATCGAAGGGAACCGGATTTTGGGGATCAAGCGCAACGCCCACATAGCTGCCAATCCGGCGCGCCGCACCCGGATCAATCTGCGCATATAGATTGAGAAGTGAGGCAACCTTCCCTGGGTTTTCCGGATTCGTTTCATCGGACGCCAGCGCCAGGATCCACGCCTCAACCACTGACGGTTGGCGTAGCACCATGCCGGCCAAGGCGATTTCCGGCGCATAAGGCGCATAGTTCGTCACCGGGGAAGTCCCCGTGACGGCCGTCGCCAAAAGCTGCGTGCGCGCGACAAAGCCGAGCCAATCATCACCCGCACCGCGAAGCGTACTGCCGAGGGCTTCGGCTTGCTCAAGCGAGCCTGGCAGATGAGAATTCACCGAAACGATCTCCGCAGCCAGCGGCGTGGTTGAAAGCCGGTCGAGCAGACGCCACGCCTCTTCCATATCGATGGTTTTCCGCGCCACGGATTGGAGCAAGGCCTGCTGTCGAATGTCGGGTGGATAGTTTTCGTTGCGCGCAATCGATGCCACCACCGCGGCGGACGCCGTACGCAGAAAATCGGCACTCGGCACAAAACCGCGTTCGCGGGCCATCACATAATCGAAAGCGTCTCGGCCCGGCGCGCCACCATCGGGCAACCGGCCCGCGGCAAAGACCGTGTAACGCTGGGCGTCGGCCTCGCTGATAATGTCCTGCCGACGCAGCAAGTTGAGGGTCAGCTCCGCGGCTGGTCCCTCGCCTGCCCGGGCGTAACAAACAAAGCGCAGCTTGATCCAAGAATCATTCGTCCGACCATCGCGTAAGCCCGCACCACGGGCGCACGCATCATCGACATCGCCATCCATCAAGGATTGAAACGCAATCACCTGCGCCAAAGCGGGCTCTGACCGGAGGCCAGGGACCAATTCGGCCAAGCTTGCCGCTTCGCGATAAAACCCCGCTTGCGCCGCGGTCATGAATTTCTTCCCGGCCAGCGCATTGTCGGCATCCGCAGGGCCAGCCCCGGGCGAGAGAAGCGCACGGCGCAAGAGCTCGAGGTGCAGCGGATCATCAAATTGCGTCGGCACGGTATCGAGCAATTGACCAACCGATGCCCGCTCCGTGTCTTCCCACAGGTCACGCGACATGGCGCCCGATGCGGGGGTCAGCGTGCCCAGCGAAAAGGCGCTTTGATCATAGCCCGCCCGCTCGACCTGTGCGGAGGCGGCGCTGCTCGCCCCGGTAACCATCGCGATCGCCAACACCGCCACGCGGCCGACTCTGAGCTTGGTGAAACGCATAAGCTTAACGAGCCTCAAGCTCGACCTCTTGTTCAATGATCCGTTGGACGGGCTGCCGCCGATCGCCGACAACATAGAGAAGAACGACGGTGCAGAGAACCAACACTAGAAGAAACATCGTAAAACGCATTCGGGTCCCGTCTGTCGCGTCGCAACATGAGCTTAACGGGATCTTTCCGGCGAGACAAAGGCGTTGACGCGCGAAAGCGTTGCAAAGGCGTCACCTAAGCAAAGGCGCCCCGCGCCGCCCCTCTCATTCGTCACGATCGCGCCGCCGGGCCGCAAACCATTCAAGACGTTCTTTGATCTTCTTCTCCGCGCCGCGGCCAGCAGGGCTATAGAAGGTGTGGCGATCAAGACCCTCGGGAAAATAGTCGAGCCCTGCGAACCCTTCGGGCGTATCGTGATCATACACATAGCCCTCGCCATAGCCCTCATCCTTCATCAACTTGGTGGGGGCATTCAGCGCGTGTTTAGGCGGCATCAGCGAGCCTGTCTCACGCGCCGCGCGTTTCGCCGCCTTGAAGGCGGCATAGGCCGCATTCGATTTCGGCGCGCTGGCGAGGTAGGCAACGGCCTGACCGATGGCGATGTGCCCTTCAGGATCGCCCAAGGCCTCATAAGCTTGCCGGGCCGCGATCACGAGGGGCAGCGCGCTGGGGTCGGCATTGCCCACATCTTCACTGGCAATCACCGTCAGCCGGCGGAGCAGAAAGCGGGGATCCTCGCCGCCCTCCAGCATCCGCGCCGCCCAATAAAGCGCGGCATCGGTGTCAGAGCCACGGATCGACTTCTGCAGCACGCTGGCCAAGTTATAATGATACTCTTGGGACGCA
>CAYFHK010000121.1:0-8137 GCA_964342585.1 uncultured Caulobacterales bacterium
CGATCTAATCCGCTTCAGCGCTGATGGACGTTCACTGTTTCTCGCGTCGAGGCAGCTCTTTACACGATGGAATTTTCTCACCGGAAACCCTATTCAAACGATAAGGACAGACTCTGGCTCTAGAGATCAATTCTTGCGCTTGGTAGAACGCGATGGTCAGACGTCGATGTTTAAGACCCAGGCCGGTATTGTTGCTGCGACATTCGACGCCGGCGGCGATCGCCTGTTCTTTAGCACTGCGGAAAATAAACTAGAGATCTGGGGAAGTGCTGAAGGTTCTGACTTGGAAATGCGGCCAAAGCTTTCTCTGCGAAGAGAAGACACGTGGCTACCAGTACTTGACTTTGATATTTTTGGGGAACGTCTCGTGGCTATTTTGAATAATGGTCATCTAAATGTTATTGATATCACAACAGGTGAAACACTCACTGACTCAGCTCTTTTTGAGAACCAAACCGTTTTGTCAGTCAGCGTATCGAGTGCCCGGGGCCAGGTCGCTGCAGGGACGGCTGAAGGTCAAGTCACCTTAGTTGATATCGAAAGCGGCGATGTCGTTCAGCAATTGGATCTTCAAGGCCCCCTATACTCGGTAGCTTTCACCCCGTCCGGCGATAAATTAGTTGTCGCTCAACGAGGTAATGAGATCGTCGCGCTCGACTTGAGGACAATGTCAAGGGTGAGTAGCCTTGCGCGGCACGACGGACGCATTTCCAGCATCGCAGTCTCACCTGACGGTCAGCTCGCGATAAGCGGGTCATCTGACAAGACGGCGATAATCTGGAAGCTTGAAACCGGTGTCGTCCTCAATACCCTCGATGGGCATAGCGACCGCATTAACACTGTTGCGTTCAGCTCCGACGGCCAGCTCGCGGCGACAGGGTCAGATGATGGTCTGATCATCATATGGGACGTGACTTCTGGGTATTCGGTGGCGCGTTTTGAACCGCGGCCAAATAGCCATGGGGGTGGCACAACGCCGGGAGAAGGGAGTGGGCGGATCCAAACCCCGGACGGGAGTTTTGACGCGTTCTTCAGTGAGAATCTAGCGGCCATCAAAACTGTAAACTTTGACCCTAGCGGAACCAGGTTGCTCTCCGGATCGGCAGGTGGCGATCTATATGTCTGGCAGTTGCCCACGATAATAGCGGCGTCTGCGGACAAACAGGTGCAGATCGCTTGCGATTGGCTGCAGAGAGTAAATGCCCGCACACAGTTTTCAGACGAAGAAGTCCGCAGATTCCCGATACTATTGGTAGATTTCCGGGATTCAGAGCCCACGGATGCGCGTTTCGATCCGTGTCGCTTTGGGAGACCTGACCGCTAGGCCATTTGTGGCACATCGCTGCCCTGCGCAAAGAGCATAGCAAAGCAATAGATTGTTTATTAGTCGTTCACGGCCGATGTCGATGACATCGATCACGGCTACGCCTCGCGGCTTCTCCCCCTCGCCTTTCTCGACCCCGAGATCATCCTTGCCTTTGTCCAAGGACGAGGTCCGGTTGACGTGACCATCGGTGAGCTTCGCGAAGTCGCCACGACCACCCCCGATTGGTCCGCGCAGCGAAAAGCCCTCGGGCTCTAGCCGATCATTTCCCGCCGCCCGGCGTTTCTTCGATCTGAAAGCGGAGCATCGCTCCCGCCCCTTAGATGACTGGGAATTCCCGCGCGGAGACAGGGCTTCGAATGGCCCGCAAGAGCCGCCCCTATTTGGCTTGAAATCCGTCGCCGATATGGCCGCACGGCGTGCATGTCCCGGAATTCCGGGCCTTTTCTCCGACAGGCTAAAGGAATGATATAAAAGGGGAAAAAGGTGGTGGGCGTACCAAGGATCGAACTTGGGACATCTACCGTGTGAAGGTAGCGCTCTACCGCTGAGCTATACGCCCGGAGCCGAGCCAGATACGCGAAGCGCAAACGTTGATCAAGCACCTCGATTGTATTCGCGCCACGCGGTCACGTATGGAAAATTGGAGTGCTGTCGTGAAGCGCAAAGCTGCAACGCTTACGCCGCCGCGAGCATCCGATCGACCTCATTCACAAGGTCTTTGAGATGGAACGGCTTTGAGAGCACTTTGGCGTCTTGGGGCGCCTGATTCGCCGGATTAAGGGCCACCGCCGCAAAGCCGGTAATGAACATGATCTTCATCGTCGGGTCGATATCGGCAGCACGGCGCGCCAGCTCAATGCCGTCCATTACGGGCATGACGATGTCTGTCAGCAGGAGGTCGAATTCGCGCAATTGAAGCTCATTTAACGCTTCATCGCCTTGGGACGCATCGACCACCACATGGCCAGCCTTCTCCAGCGCCTTCTTCAAGAAGCCGCGCATGCTGTCATCGTCTTCCGCCAGGAGGATTGCCGCCATCGCCCAAACGCCTCTGCACAATTCGTCATCGACTTTAAGCGTAGCGCGCTTAAAGTTCACTTAATCCCATGATGGTGCCGCACTTACCATCGATTGCCAACCATAGGATGCCGCACACGCAGCTTGCACGGTGTGCGACGACTCTGTGTTAGGAAGAGAGTTGCAGGCATCGGGGCTGGCCTGCGTTGAGGAGACAGACGTTCATGGGCGGAAAAATCGTGAGAGCCGCTTACCCTGGCTTGGCCCTCTCCCGCCCTGGCGAATGGCGTGCGCCATACGTTTTCGCCTCACCCCATTCGGGGCGTGAATATCCCACTCGCTTCGTGCGGGAATCTGTTTTGGATTTAGCGGCCCTTCGGCGATCTGAAGACGCGTATGTCGATCAGCTTCTGCCTGATCCCAACCTTTACGGTGTGCCGGTCCTAGCTGCACGCTTCCCGCGGGCGTTTGTTGATGTGAATCGCGATTCGCGAGAGCTCGATCCGCAAATGTTCACGGCCTCCGCCGCCGAGGGGGGGGAAATCAGATCCTCGCGCGTCGCGGCCGGTTTCGGCGTGATTCCTCGCCTCGCTGCCGAAGGTCGCAGTATCTACGCCAAAAAGCTAACCCCCGCCGATGCGCGTGCCCGCCTGCGCAGTTGCTATGTGCCTTATCACGAGGCCCTTGAAGCATTGCTGGGCGAGTGTCGCGAGCGCTTTGGTTTCGCGGTTTTGATCGATTGGCATTCAATGCCCTCTGCCTCGGGTCATGGTCACGCCCTCGCCGATGTGGTGATCGGGGATCGATTCGGGGCGTCAGCGGATCGCGGCCTTGTGGACATTTGGGATCGGGCATTCCGCGATGTCGGGCTGACCACGGCCCTTAACACGCCCTATGCTGGCGGGCATGTCACGAGCCAGTACGGCCGTCCGCGCGACGGGGTTCATGTGCTCCAAATCGAACTGAACCGCGCCCTTTATCTGGATGAGGGGCGTGTTGCGCGGCACATGCAACGATTTGAGAGTCTGCGTGAAAAATTGAACGCGGCTGTCGCTCTCGCCATTGAAAGCTTTGGCTTCCAACAGGCCATGGCGGCTGAATAGGCGGCTCCCGCGCCATTTCCGCGAGTATTTGCCGCCTGCATCGTGCATCCAGCAAAAAAAGGCCGCGGCAGTGCCGCGGCCAGTTGTAGGGAGGAAACGCCCGAAATAGGGCATAGCGGCCGAAGCCACTTGTTTATATATGCACAGCTTCTGCCGCAGCGCAACATAATTTGTGCGGTGCGACAAAAAAATTGGGTGTTTTGCTAACCATCCTGCAACCATTTGTATAGCGCGGCCGACGCAACACGCATTAAGTGCGCCATGTGCAGGCCAGCACGTCTTTGGAACGTTGTGTCCCACCCCAAGCAGACATAGATGGACGAAATGAGCACTCAGGATGTCCCCCGCACCCGGGTCGCGCGAGCTCGCGCCCTCGGCAAGCGCGTTCGCGCCTTAACCGGCGCCCGCCAGAAATTCGCGATGCCCACTCACCAGAGCGGCTTGCGAATCGTGATCGCAACCGACGCATGGCGTCCGCAACTAAACGGCGTGGTGACGACACTCGATACGCTTGGGCGCATTCTGACGAAATTCGGCAACGAAGTTCTCTACATCACGCCGCTCGACTTCACGTCCTTCCCCATGCCGACCTATCCAGAGATCAGACTGTCACTCTTCCCTAACCGGAAGGTTGCCGCGATGATCAACGAGTTCAAGCCGGACGCGATTCATATCGCCACGGAAGGGCCCATCGGCCGCGCGGCGCGTCGTTTCTGCCGTCGCCGGAAATATCCATATACGACGTCTTTCCATACACGCTTTCCGGAATACACGAACGATCGGTTCGGCTTTCCGATCAAGTGGGGATACGCCCTCCTCAAAGATTTCCATAAGCATGGCGAAACCATGATGGTCGCGACACCGGGCCTGATGGAAGAGCTCACTGAACGTGGCTTCGATAATATGAAGTTGTGGGAACGTGGCGTCGATACGGATCAATTCAGGCCCATCGAATCTTCCGTCTTCGACCATCTAGAGGGCCCCATTTTCACTTATGTCGGCCGATTTGCTGTTGAGAAAACGCTCGAAGACTTTCTCGACCTCGACCTACCAGGCACGAAAGTCATGGTCGGTGCAGGGCCGCAGGAAGAAGAGCTTCGGGAGAAGTATAAGGACAAAAACGTCTATTTTGCGGGCAAGAAATTCGGCGATGATCTCGCTGCCTGTTATTCCGCATCGGATGTTTTTGTGTTTCCTTCTCGCACAGATACCTTCGGCCTCGTGAATGTGGAAGCGCTGGCATGCGGCGTGCCTGTGGCGGCCTACCCTGTGCGCGGCCCGCTCGAGATTTTGGAGAAGGCGCCACCTGGCACCGGTTGCCTCGATGAAGACCTCAAAAAGGCATGCCTCACTGCGTTGGAGACCCGCGACCCTGAGGCTTGCCGTCGGCATGCCCTCACCTTCTCATGGGACGCCGCGGCGCGGCAATTCATCGCCAACCTAGAGATCCCCGGTTTCGACGAAGATTTTTGGCTTCGATCGGCAAAGATGATCGAGGATCCCATTTTGCCGACATAAGCCAGCGGCGGAAATTGAGTCTGCGGCCTAGCGCGAAGGTCAGTGACAGGTTAACCGGCCCTGCCACACAACAGTACGGATAGAAGAACGGAATGACCGTCACCCCCGCCTCCAAACGCCCCCTCCGCCTCGCGCTCGACGTGATGGGCGGTGACGGCGGCGTCGAAGCCGCGATTGCGGGTGTGGAGACCGCGCGGCAACGCGGCCTCGAGGCTGATGTCATGCTGTTCGGCCGGGAAGGTGAAATCAAAACCGCATTGGCCTCGCGGACCATTTCCGGCAGCGCCCCGACGATCGCCCATTGCGAAGACGTCGTCACGATGGACGACAAACCGACCACAGCTCTGCGGCGTGGCCGCAATTCAAGCATGTGGCGCGCCATTGCCGCGGTGAAGGCGGGCGAGGCGGATGCGGTGGTGTCCTCGGGCAATACCGGCGCCCTGATGGCAATGTCTGTCACCCAACTCCGGATGATTGAGGGCATCGACCGCCCGGCGATCACGGCGACCTGGCCCACCCTTTCAGGCCGCGTCGTTGTTCTCGACGTTGGCGCAAATGTCGAAGCATCGTCGAAACAGCTCGTCCAATTTGCCATTATGGGGGAGGCTTTTTTCCGCGCCCTGACCGGAAAAGAAAAGCCGGTCGTGGGCCTCCTGAATGTCGGCGCAGAGGAGCTGAAAGGTCACAGCTTGATCCGCAGCGCGGCGACGATCCTCCGCGATGCCGATCCCGAAATGTCGTTTATCGGCTTTATCGAAGGTGATGACATCACCGCGGGCGAAGTTGATGTTGTCGTCACAGACGGATTTACCGGCAATGTCGCGCTGAAAACGGCCGAGGGCGTGGCGCGGCTAGTCGGCGGGTGGATTAAAGATGCGCTGACTTCATCCGTGCGCGCTCAATTGGGCGCAGCGATCATGATGCCGTCACTGCGGGCCCTGAAGGATCGGATGAACCCATCCAAGGAAAACGGCGCGCCGCTACTCGGCGTGAATGGTCTTGTGGTGAAGAGCCATGGCGGCGCCGATGCCGATGGGGTCGCCTCAGCGCTTCGCGTCGCAGAGAATTTAGCGGCCCATCCGTTCAGAGAAGAAATTGCGCGCACCGTGGCGCAGGTTGAACAACGCGCCAAGCGGTTGGACACTGAAGATGAGCCCGCGCAGGCGGTGGCGGAGTAGATCGATTGATGGGTCCAATGCGTGCGATTGTGAAGGGCAGCGGCTCTGCGCTACCAGAAAACTGTGTCACCAACGCCGATCTAGCCGAACGGGTGGAGACCTCGGATGCCTGGATCCAAGAGCGCACCGGCATCAAACAGCGCTATATCGCAGAAGACAATCAATATACATCTGATTTAGGCGCTGCCGCGGCGCGTGCCGCGCTTAACGACGCGAACATGTCGCCCGACGACATCGACCTCATCATCGTCGCCACCGCCACCCCCGACCTCACATTCCCTGCGACCGCGGCGATCATCCAACAAAAGCTGGGTGTGCGGCACGGTGCCGCCTTCGACATTCAAGCGGTGTGTACGGGATTTGTCTACGCCATCAGCACGGCGGAGAAATTCCTCGCCAGTGGGCAACATAAAAACGCCCTCGTCATCGGTGCGGAAACTTTCTCGCGTATCCTCGATTGGTCTGACCGCAGAACATGTGTGCTCTTCGGGGATGGCGCTGGTGCCTTTGTGCTCTCTGCCGTCCCAGCTGACGCCGACGGCCCAGCCGGAGTGATGTCGAGCTATTTGCGATGCGATGGATCGATGCTCGACCTTCTCTACGTGAATGGCGGCCCCTCGACGACGCAAACCGCGGGTTATCTTCAAATGGAAGGTAATAAAGTCTTCCGCGAGGCGGTCGGCCGCATCTCAAGCGCAATGGTTGAAGCGGCGGGTGCGGCGGATATCTCCGTCAACGATGCAGATTGGTTTGTTCCCCACCAGGCCAATCAACGGATCATCGCTGGCGTCGTGAAGAAACTTCATCTTGACCCGGAAAAAGTGGTCTCGACTATCGCGATGCACGGCAACACATCCGCTGCATCTATTCCGCTAGCGTTCGATACCGCGCGCCGTGATGGCCGGATCAAGGATGGCGACCTCGTGATCATCGAAGGCATGGGCGGTGGCCTCACCTGGGGCGCAGCTGTCATTGGCCTCTAGCGACAGCTCCGTTTTTCGATCTATCCTCCTAATTCCGTTGACGAATGCAAATCACAAGGACAGACTGTTAACGTTTGGTGGAGACCGAGTATGGGCAAAACACGTACGCGCGCCGACCTGACAGAGGCCGTTTATCAAGCCGTTGGCCTATCGCGCCAAGAATCAGGACAGCTCGTCGAGAGTGTGCTTGAGACCATCGCGAGCCGACTTGAAGAAGGTGAGACGGTAAAGCTCAGCTCATTCGGCACTTTTCAAGTTCGCTCAAAGAATGAGCGCGTTGGACGCAACCCCAAGACTGGCCAAGAGGTTGCGATCACACCGCGCCGTGTTCTGACATTCCGCGCGTCCCATGTTCTGAAAGAACGCATCAACGACAGCATGCGTGAGAAACGTGCCGCGACAAACTCGTGACACGAAAGGCGCCAGACGCGTTCCGGACGATTTCTGAAGCTGCTGATGAGCTCGACTTGCCGCAACATGTCTTGCGCCATTGGGAAGAAAGCTTCGGCGCGATCCGGCCGATGCGCCGCGCGGGGGGGCGACGTTACTATCGGCTTCACGATATCGAGTTGCTGAACGGCGTGAAGACGCTTTTGCACGGTGAGCGATATACGACCAAAGGCGTCCAAAAAATTTTCAAGGATCAAGGGGCCGCATTTGTCGCTGCAATCGGTCGATTGGCGATGGCCGGTGAACCGCCGCATATCGCGGTCGCCAATGCGGGGGCAGCCATCAACACAGAGGCGGGCGCAGAAACCCTAACGCCTGACGAGAAGCTCGATCTCAAAAAGCTTCATGGGCTGCTGCGTGATGCAAAGCGAGAAATCGCCTCAATCAAGGCGACACTTGCTTCGAAAACGCGCTGAATGAAGGGAGCCTTCGGTGGGAAAGACTTGCCCGCGCCGCAAGGTCTTTGTTATAGCCGCCCCTCGCATCCATGATGCGTCGGTCGGAGTGTAGCGCAGCCTGGTAGCGCACTTTACTGGGGGTGAAGGGGTCGTCGGTTCGAAT
>CAYFHK010000122.1:0-8113 GCA_964342585.1 uncultured Caulobacterales bacterium
ATCATGGGCAAAGCCCGCCCTGGTGATCTTGGCGTCGACGCGATGCACATCAATCTGCACAAGACGTTTTCAACGCCCCATGGCGGCGGCGGGCCGGGCTCAGGCCCGACCGTGTTCTCCGACGCACTGGCGCCTTTCGTGCCTGTGCCTTTCGTCAAGAGCCACAAGGGCGGGTTCGATATGGTCGAGCACGCTGAAGATGAGGCGTCCCAAGCCTTCGGGCGCATGGTCGCTTTCCATGGTCAAATGGGCATGTTCGTCCGTGCCTTGACCTACATGCTCAGCCACGGGGCCGATGGCCTTCGACAGGCGGCGGAAGATGCCGTCTTGAACGCCAACTACATCTTGGCACGGCTGAAAAAAGAAATGACACCGGCGTTTGAGGGCACCTGCATGCACGAAGCGGTGTTCAGCGATAAATTCCTCAAGGATACGGGTGTCGGCACGCTCGATTTCGCCAAGGCGATGATCGATGAGGGTTTCCATCCGATGACGATGTATTTCCCGCTCGTCGTCTCCGGCGCGATGCTCATCGAACCCACCGAGACCGAAAGCAAGCAGGGCCTCGATCAGTTCTGCGATGCGCTTTTGAGCCTCGCGCGCCGCGCCAAAGAAGGCGAGACAGAAAGTTTCGCGGCGGCGCCCGTTTATGCGCCGCGTCGTCGCCTCGATGAAACAGCCGCAGCGCGGAAGCCTGTCTTGCGGTGGACACCGCCAGGGCCTGAAGCGGTGGCGGCAGAGTAGGCCGCTTCAATCGGCGAGGACGTTATTGTCCTCGCCAGTTCTCATCTAAGCGCTCGATTTCCTTGGCGAGGGGTCGCACGGCTTCAATGTTTTCCGGCGGAACGGCTTTTCGCAGGCGGACGATTTGGTTCAAGGCATTGACAACCGGGCGCTGTTCGGCTGGCAACTCAGCAAGCTCCTCCGCAGTAAGAGGGAAATTGCTTGGTGCTTCAAAGTCCTCGACCTGAAGAAGGAGGTAGGCTGCAAAAACCGCATCGGTGGTTTCAGCCCAATCCCGCTTTCTTTGAAACCCGTTATCCTCGAGGACACGTCTCTCAAAGTCAGTCTTCATTTCCGGCGTGAAGACGAGACGATCAGCGATTTGCCGGAAAATCTGCGGTGTTCCATCATCTGCATTTAGAGAATCGGCTGTAAGCGGATTACCTTCGGGAACAAGTCCGGACACATCGGCATCTCGATGGCGAGTATTGTATGCTTTGAAGTCTTCCAATGCTGCGATCACGCGTTTCGCATCATCCGTCGTCAAATCTCCTGCGATCGCATTTGTCAGTGCGAACAGCGTTATAAGAAGCCCCGCAATCAGTGATTGATAAGTGCGCATTCGTCATCCTTCGCGGCTCGAACTACGCCAAAAAGGGTAACCTTTACGGGGCGAAGATGAAACCTTGCCGCAAAAAAAGCCCCGCGAGAGGCGGGGCTTTTTCATCAGATTTGTTAATCGTTGCCGTGCGGGATCAATTATCCATTGCGCGCTCAAGCTGGGTCATCATCGGCATCAGCGTGTCGATATCGTCCTGTGGCACAGACGATTTCACATTTTGCAGCCGTGTCATGGCTTCGAAGGCTTGCTTGGCTTGTGGCGGCAAGCTGTCCAGCATCGCCGGGTCCATCTGCTTCATCATTTCCATTTGCTGGAGATCTTGATCATCGATCTGTGTCGCGGTGTAGGTGGTGATAATCGCATCGCCGATTTTCGCCCACTGATCGATTGAAGAGAAGCCGTTGGATTTGACGGCGCGCTGAATTTCGGTCGCGGCCTGAGGGTGTTCGTTAAGACGTGTGCTGAGTGCCGACAAAATCGTCAGTCGTCCATTCTCTGAGATGACGTCACCGATATTCATGCCGCCCGGCGCTGCCATGTTCAGCCCGAGATCCGGATAGCGAGAGTCGAGCCCCTCAAGGGACTGCATCGTCCCGATAAAGTTCTCGACGTCTTTGGTAGTGAAGTTGGCCGCGAAGGCGTGGCCTGTGATCATCACGGCGAAGGCCGCCATTGCGGCGATAAAGCGTTTCATCGAAGTCTCCCATTCTGATTCGATCGAATTCGTCGCGTAGCACGCTATCGAGTTCAAACTGTGACCGCAATCACCCGTCACAGGTGTTTTGGGTATACGGATAAACAGGCGGGCAATAAAAAACGGCGTGAGCGATCACGCCGTTTCTCAAACGTTGCATTGATAAGCGCGCTCAATAATTGCGGCGGAACGGCATGGCGATCAGGCCGAAAATCGCGCGCAGAACGCCCCACAACACGCCGCCGCCAGCGGCACCATAACCTGCGCCTTCGGCTGTCGCCGGGATAGCAGGTTTGAATTCTTCCATGGTGTTCTCGGCGATTTCGCGGATCACGGGATCGCTCGCGGCCGATTGGATCAACGAGATTGGCCGTTGCCAGGACGGCACCGCCTCAAGCTCTTCTTTAAGCGCCACCAAGGTGTCAAAACGGGTGATGGTCTCATCGATGGTCAAGCAGTCATTCCGCAACGAGGCATCAGGTGCTGCATCACATGCGGCCTGGGCCATCTCACGGGTCAGGCCGGCTTGCTCGCGAACGGTCTGAACCTGCATCACGATGGTGCGCAGCTCATCGATGCGTCCGGCGAGGTTCTGCTCGAAGTTATTCGTGAAGTTTGGCGCCTGCGAGCCAGCGGCGACGCCCGCCACGCCTGCCACCAATGCGAGAATGCGTCCCAACATATTCGTCCCCATCGACGGTTGCCCCGTGGCGACACAATGCCGTGAACACACCCTGAGGTCCAGGGAAAATTAACCGTACGTTAAGGCTCAGCTCTCGCGTCGCGCCAAGAAGGCAAGGCGTTCAAACAGGTGAACATCCTGCTCGTTCTTCAACAGCGCCCCATGCAGCGGCGGGATCGCCTTGCGTGGATCCTTCTCTCGAAGCACGGACAGATCGACATCCTCGACCATCAGCAGCTTCAGCCAATCCAGAAGCTCCGAGGTGGAGGGCTTTTTCTTCAATCCTGGCGTGTCGCGCAGGCTGTAGAACGTCTTCAGGGCGTCGGCGACGAGCTGCTTTTTGATGTCCGGGAAGTGCACGTCTACAATGGCCTGCATCGTCTGCGCGTCTGGGAATTGAATGTAGTGGAAGAAACAGCGGCGCAAAAACGCGTCCGGCAGCTCCTTTTCGTTGTTTGACGAGATGATGATGACCGGGCGCTGCTTCGCCACAACCGTCTCACCGGTTTCGTAGACAAAGAACTCCATCCGATCGAGCTCTTGGAGGAGGTCGTTGGGGAATTCGATGTCGGCTTTGTCGATCTCGTCGATCAGCAAGACGGGGCGCTCGGGGCTGGTGAAGGCCTCCCACAGCTTGCCGCGCTTGATGTAGTTGGCGACCTCGGTGGCCTTGCTTTCCCCCAACTGGCTGTCCCGCAGGCGCGCGACGGCATCATACTCGTAAAGGCCTTGCTGGGCTTTGGTTGTCGATTTCACATGCCATTCGATCAGCGGCATGCCGAGGGCGCTGGCAACTTCCTTCGCCAGCACGGTCTTGCCGGTGCCGGGTTCGCCTTTGATCAGCAGCGGACGCTCCAGCGTGATCGCGGCATTCACCGCAATTTTGAGGTCGTCGGTGGCGACGTATTGCTTTGTACCCTCAAACTTCATCGACATACCGGCCTTTCCATTTTCAATGACGAAAGTACCGTTTCGCGTGAGAGCGTCAATGCGCAACGCGTTCGCATGCGCAAAAGCGGCGATCACTCCACCGGGCGGGAAGGGTCGAGGAGGTCTTCTTCGGCGTCGCTCGCGCGCTCTTCCCCCACCTTTTGCTGCAGATGCGGATCGGGGGCGATGTCCGCCGCCGCGGCCGAGGGGGCCGTCGGCGCTTTTTGGGTCGCAGGGCGCGACGGGGTGGCGGATTTCTCAGCTTCGGGCGCGCGACTTTCTAAGAGGGAGGCGGGCGCCTGATCGATGCGCAGCCGATAGATCGGCTCGGGCAGGGTGAAGCCGCCGTCCTCAAGGGCATTCTTCGCCTCGCGAATGGCATGGCTCCGCGCCTTACCGAAATCTGCCGAACGCTGATCGATCCATCCAAAGAGCTCGAGCACGATATTCGAGTCGCCGACGGTTTTGATCATGCCAATGGGTGGCGGATCTGTGAGCAAAAAGGGCAAGTCGCGCATGGCATCGATGGCCACACTGATCGCCGCAATGGGATCGTCGCCAGCGTCAACACCAAGCTCAAAGCCGAAGCGGCGTTCGGGGTTGCGCGAATAGTTGAGGATCACCGCTTTAAAAACCAACGCGTTGGGCAGGCGCAGGTGGTTGCCATCCAGCGTCATCAAAACCGTGGCACGGGAGGTGAGGCGGATGACGATGCCCTCATGCGCATCAATCACGACGTGGTCCTGCGCTCGAAACGGTTGGCGTAAGGACAACATGACACTCGCGATATAATTCTCGATGGTGTCGCGCACGCCAAAACCGATGGCGATGCCCAACACACCGGCCCCACCCAGTACCGTGCCGATTACCGCCGTGGCCCCCAACAAGCTCAGGGCCAGGATGAGCGCGAGAAGGATGCCCGCAACGCGAAAGGCCTGCGCCACCAAGTCTGCCAAAAAGGGGTTCGGCAGAATGCGCCGCCACAGCGCGCGAAACGACGCGATCCGATGGGCGATAAAGGCGATGACGATGAAGAGAAGCAGCGAGAGGCCAAACAGCGGCAGCCCCTCGACCGTGCGCTCGCCCATGCGCCGCAGATCCGAGACAGCCGGGTCAAGCGAGTCTTCGACGCTCAGTGAACGGCGGATATTGTTCTCCACCGTTTGCACGCCTTCTGTGTTCGCCGCTAAAGTCTCCGCGCGCACAATGGCGTCGGCGTTGCCGACCCGGCCCTCCAGCGTGACGACGCCCGCTTCGACGGTGACTGTAACGTCAGCCAGCGTTTCGATTTCGGCAAAGGTTCGGGAAAGGGCCGTCTCGATGTCATCATCGTTTACGGCTGGCTGCGCGACCGCCCAAGTGGCGGTTGCCGCAATGAGGATCAGCGCGACAAAGAGCCTTCGGACAAACGCGATGATTGGTTGGGGCACGGCGGGGATCTCTACCTTGTCTCTTAAAGGACAAATGCCCCAATCCCGCAAAAAGTCGAGCCGCGCTGTCGCGGAGACATTACGGCTCGAGAAAGGTTTTGAATTTTTGTCGTATGAGGCGTTTGGCGCTTACGCCGACGCCATCTCCACGACCCGGCCTGTCAGCGCAGGCTCGGTCAGGGCAATCGCCAGCACGGCGGCGACGTCACCGCGGGCGACCTGCTTAGAAGGGTCGACCGACAACGCCATTTCGACATGGCGATTGCCATCATCGTCGGTGAGCGAAACCGGTCGGATAATGGCCCAGGAGAGATCCGTACTCTTCAGATGTTCGTCGGCCTCATGTTTCGCCTGAAGATAAGGCTGCATTTTCTCAGGCCCCTGATCGGGCTGGTCGGCGCCGATACTACTCAGCATCACGAATTTTTGGATGCCCTTTTTCGCGGCGAGATCGATCAAACTTTTCGCGCCATCCCGGTCGACAGCCTTGGTCTGATCCGTACCCGTGCCACTGCCTGAGCCGGCTGCGAAGACAACGGCATCGACATCGTCCAACACATTGTCGGGCAAGTTGGTAAGGTCTGCCTGACGGATTTCAACGCCCTGCGGCAGGTCGGACGTATCTGAGCTTTCGCGCACCATGGCGATGGGGTCATGCCCCTTATCGATCAGCTCTTGCACAAGACGATGGCCAGTTCCGCCGGTGGCCCCGGCAACGAGAACGCGCATGGCAATCTCCCTTTCACTTGCTATTGCTAAAGCAAACGAAGGGAGACGGCCGTTGTTCCGCTGGCGTCGCTTACCGTGCGTTAAATCGCGTTACGCTCAGGGATACGCACAGGCAGCGTCTTAAAGCCGCGCACAAAGGTTGAGGGCACGCGGGTCGGCTCGCCCACCACTTCGATTTTGGGGAAACGTTTCAAAATTTCTTCCCAAATGATCTGAAGCTGCATCTCGGCCAGGCGATTGCCGACGCAGCGGTGGATGCCATAGCCAAAGGAGAGGTGGCGCCGCGCGTGCTGACGATCTACGCGATATTCCCTCGGGGCATCGATGGCGGTTTCGTCGAAATTACCGGACACGTACCACATAATGACCTTGTCGCCCTCGCGGATGGTCTGGCCGCCAAACTCGACATCTTCCAGCGCCGTGCGCGCCATATGGGCCAGCGGCGTCTGCCAACGGATGGTTTCGGACACCATATTAGGCACAAGACTAGGATTATCGCGCAGCAATTTGTCCTGATCAGGATAAGTATGCAGCGCGTTGACGCTGGAGGAGATGGTGTTGCGCGTGGTGTCGTTCCCGCCAACGATCAGCAGCAGGAAGTTGCCGAACATCTCCATGGGCGGCATGTCCTTGGTGCTCTCGCCATTGGCGAGGGCGGACATGAGGTCATCGCCATCGGGCTTGCCTTTGGCCGCTTCGAATAGCGCCGCCAGGCTGCCATAGCAATCCATCATGGTGGCGCGCCATTCGGCCATGCCGTCTGGGTTCGATTTGCTGGGCAGGGCGGTGGCGATATCCGACCAATAGGTCAGCTTACGGCGCTCTTCCTGGGGGAAGCCGAAAAGTGTCGCCAGCGTCATCGCCGTCAACTCCATCGACACTTTATCGACCCAATCGAACTCCTCACCGATGGGCAGTCCATCGAGGATTTGCCCGGCGCGTTCACGGATCAATGGGCCCATATTCTGCAACGATTTGGGCGTGAACATGGGCTGCACGGTCGCGCGCTGATCGTCATGCTTGGGCGGGTCCATGGCGATGAACATCGGCACGGGCGGGTTGCCATTCGCGCGGGAGGTGATGGTGATGCCGCCGCGCTCCGCCGCCGAGGAGAAGCGCTGGTGATCAATGTCGATCGCCATGATGTCGTCATAGCGCGTGATCGACCAATAGGCGCCAAAGGGATTGTCGGCGTGATATTGCACCGGCGCGTCTTTGCGCAGGCGCGCGAAATAAGGATGGATCAGGTCCGCTTCGAAGAGCTTCGGGTTGGCCGGGTCCACCGTCTCGATCGGGCGTTCGGCGGCATCCGCCTCCGCCGCGATCAAATCCGCTGGCGGGTCTTCGAAGTCCTCAATCGTGAAATTAAGCCCCTCGAACTGGTCGACGTCGAGTTTTTGCGTGGCGCTCATGGCGTTTCCCCGGCCCTATAGGCGTAACTGATATTATTGCGGCAGAGGATCGCCCCTCCTGCCGGGGGCGTCAATCGTGCAGGGCAGCATGGTTGAGGGATGAGCGGGGAAAAGCGCGGGCGGCAGCCGCCCGCGCTTGTCTTATTTATTCCGCTTCGGCGGCCAAGCGCTCTTCGCGGCGGGCGCCGGCGAGGATACCCGGCATCGAATAATTGCCCTCATGGCAGGCATATTCGAAGATCGGGCCTTCAGCCTTCAAGAACACCATCTCGCCTTTCACCGGCTGGGTGTAGTGAACCGGGTCGACCAGCGTCCACTCATAGAAGATCTCGTTGTCGGAGACACGGGTGAAGCGCTCGGTCACTTCGGCATCTGGGCTCACCATAATCTGATGACGGATCGCACCGCGATAGACGTTTTGCGGATGACCATTGGTGGTGTGCACGACGAGGGTGTCGCCCTCCCATTCGCCGATGGAATCGCCGAGCCATTGGCGCATTTCCGGCGGGCGATGCTCATCGTTCAGGCGGATCATCCGCGCCTGGTGGTTCATCTCCACTACGATGGCGACCACGTCATCGTCTTGCGCAAACTCATAATGGTTGTTGTACAGAACGTTCAACATGGGCGGCACGCCGGTGGAGCCAAAGCCCACCGTGCACCGCTCACCGGCGGTGCGGGTTTCAGGATTGTCTGGCTGCTGGATCACAGCTCGGCGCTCTTCCATGCGCTGCCGACCTTCTTCCGACCACGGCAGTTTGCCGTCTTCAGGGTCAACAATCCAGGAAGTGCGAAATTGGCCATCAATGCGGGCGAGGCCAGTGCCGAAATCCATCCAGAAGGTGTTGTAGCCGCCAGGGTCGCCCCCGGCCTGGGGCACGCCCTCATTAG
>CAYFHK010000123.1:0-8004 GCA_964342585.1 uncultured Caulobacterales bacterium
GCGCTTCATGAAGGGATAGGCGGCCACCAATCCCAACGCGCCAAGGCCGACTAGAATGGCCGCGCCGCTGAGCTGCAGCAGGACGAGGAGGCCAATCAGGCTGAGCCCCACCACCAAACCAATGGCCGCTTTCACGCTCACCCGGCCTGCCGCGATCGGCCGGTTCGCCGTGCGCGCCACCTTCGCGTCGATATCGCGGTCGACAATGTCATTATAAACGCAGCCCGCAGACCGCATGACAAAGGCGCCCACCAGATAAAAAAGCACCAGGAGCCAGAAGCGCTTGGCGTCGAACCCATCCGGCCGGGCCAGCAGCATGCCCCAAACGCAGGGCCAGAATAAGAGCCAAACGCCCACCGGGCGGTCGGCGCGCATCAGCCGCAGATGAGGACGGAGGGCGCCCGGCGCGCGGTCGACCCAGGTTTCGGGCGACGCGTCGGGGGTTTTGAGATCAGCATCGGTCGTCGTCATGGCCTCGTCTCATCGAACCTCAGGGCCGAGAGCGCAAGCATCTCAGGTCAAGGTGGGCGGGGCGCGCGAAGATCGCTAGGCTTCGCGAATGACAGAACTGCCGCAAATCGACGCCTTCCACGCGATGACCATCGGGCACCGCGCCTTTGAGCTACAGGAAGCTGGGCGCGACATCCTACATATGGAATATGGTCAGCCCTCGGCGCGGCCGCCTGCAACGGTAACGGCCGCTGCTGCTGCCATGTTGGAGAAGGGAGTGCCTGGCTATTGGCTAAGCCAAAGGCTGCGCGAAGGGATCGCGGCAACTTATCGGCCTGCGCAAATCTCGCCCGATCGCATTTCGCTCACCGCCGGGGCGTCTCCTGCATTGGTCCTTGCCCTGACGACACGGTTCGCACCGGGGGCGCGGATCGCGATGACCCGGCCGGGCTATGTCTCCCACCGCAATGTCGTCAAAGGCTTGCACATGGAGGCGATCGAGCTCCCGTGCGATGCCTCAACGCGGTTTCAGTTGACGGCAGAGCGGCTCGCCGCCCTCGATCCTGCGCCGGATGGCGTGATCATCAGTAGTCCCGCCAATCCCACTGGCTCGATCATCCCGGCGCCTGAATTGGAAAAAATTGTCGCGCTCTGCAAAGATCGCGGCATCACGATTGTTTCGGATGAGATCTACACGGATCTCAGCTATGGGGAGCGGGCGGCCAGCGTGACCGAGTTCACTGACAACGCCTTCGTCATCGGTAGCTTCTCAAAATTCTATCTGATGCCCGGTTGGCGCCTGGGGTGGCTCGCCGCGCCTTCGGCATGGGCCGCGCGCGCCAACGCCATTCTGACCAATTTCTTCCTCACGCCGCCTTCGGTCAGCCAGGCCGCGGGCCTCGCTGCGTTGTCCTGTACGGAAGAATTGGCCACGCATCTCGATGTCTACCGCCGTAATCGCGCGCGTTTGCTCGAGGCGCTGCCCGAAATGGGGCTCACCGATCTCGCCCCGCCAGACGGGGCATTCTACGTCTATGCCCGGACTGATGGCGTGTCGCGGGATAGTCGCGAGCTTTGCTTGTCGCTTCTCGAAGACACCGGCGTCGCCACGGCTTCGGGTGTCGATTTCGATCCGGTGGAAGGCCACAAATTCATGCGGTTGTCCTTCGCGGTGACTGAGGTGGAGGTGGAGGAGGCCATTTCCCGCCTGCGCGCGTGGTTCGCGGCGCACTAGTTTTTGTTGCGCCGCACAATTGTGCGGTGTCAAAACGATTGGCGAAAATGCCACATTTTTGCCTCAAACCGAGGGGTTGGCGCACGATTCAACTACCGCTGCCACGCGACCACTGCTATGCCGCGAAAAATCTTCAGGGCAGATAATTGGGGCAGGGCATGCGTAAGGCCGCGGCGGGGTTAGTTGTTGGGTTTTCTTCGGTCGCGGCGGCAGTTGCGCAGGAGACGCCCGCGCCGCGAGACTTTACGACATACCAACCCACGGTCGCGCCTGTCCGGATCGACCGCGAAGACGCGCCCAAGATCGACGGCGACCTCGATGAGGCCGTCTGGCAGCGCGCCGCGCTTGTCGATGAGTTCTATGAGGTCGAGCCGCGCGTAGGCCCCCCTTCCGAGAAGACCGAAGTCTTTTTTCTCTACGATAACAAAGCGCTCTACGTCGCCATCAAGGCCTATGACCGGAACCCGGCGGGCATGCGCACCACCATTCTCGAGCGCGATGGCGAAGTGTGGCGCGACGACATGGTGCGTTTCTATATCGACCCCTTCGACACTGGCATTTCGGGGTTCGGGTTCGATGTGAATGGCCTTGGCGCACGGGCCGAACGGCTGGTGCAGGCGAACCGTCCGCCGGTCGACGAATGGGATACGATTTGGGATTCGGCCGGCAAGGTCACCGAAGAGGGGTGGCAGGCTGAGTTCGTCATCCCGTTCCGCTCTATCAATTTCGATCCGGAGGCGGAAGGTTGGGGGCTCATGATCACGCGGGAGCTGCCGGGCAGCGCTGCTGAAATCCGCTGGGCGGGTATTGATCAGTCCATCAATAAATTCGGCTTCGATCGTCCGGGGAAGCTGGTGGGGATCACCGACATCGACCCCGGCATGGGGCTCGATGTTCAAGTTTTGGGGGCGCTGCGGCTCAACCGTGATTGGCCGCGCCCGCGCGATGATGACAGCCGGGTCTCGCCCAGCGCGAACATCTCTTATCAGTTCACCCCCTCGCTGACCGGGCTGGTCACACTGAACACGGACTTTTCGGACACCCCGCTCGATGCGCAGCAGGTGCAGACGGGCCGCTTTTCACTCTTCTTCCCGGAAACACGCGACTTCTTTCTCCAAGACCAAGCGTTTTTTGAGTTTGCGGGCCAGACATATAATCGCGCCCCAAACGGCCAGCCTTTTTTCTCGCGTCGCATCGGCATTGTGAATGGCGCACCGGTGACGTTGCAGGGCGGGGCAAAGCTCAGCGGTGAATATAAAGGCGTCGAAGTGGGCGCGCTCACCGCGCGCATGGGCGAGCGCGGCAGCGTCGATTCACAAGTGCTCTCCGTTGCTCGCGCGGCAGTAGATGTTTTCGATAAGTCTCGCGTCGGCTTCATTGCCACGCACGGCGATCCGACGGGGGATACGACCAACTCCGTGGTTGGATCGGATTATCTGTATCAGGATCGAAATTTCCTGGGCAAGGGCTTGCTTCAGGCGGAGGCTTTCTATCTGCGCAGCTTTACCGACCGCGCGCCGTCGCCGACCGATCCCGCAAGCGCGCTTCAAGATACAGGCCAGTCCTATGGTCTGCGTGTTGCTTACCCGAACGACCGGTGGAACCTGCTCGCCTCCACTCGCCATATCAGTGAAGAATTCGATCCCGCGCTCGGCTTCGTCAATCGACCGGGCACGACGGATTATGTGGCGAATTGGCGTCGCCGCTTTCGGTTAGCCAGCGGTGGGCCGTTCCGCTGGGTGCAGTTCGGCACCGACCAGAATTTCGTCACCGATCCTGGCGGCACGGTTGAGACCCGTGAAATCCGCCTCGCTACGGAAATGCAAACAGCGGGAACAGATGAAATCGAACTCGCTTTGATCGACAATTTTGAAAAGGTCGTTGCGCCGTTTAATTTGCCGGGGGGCATCACTGTGCCGGTCGGCGATTACGACAATGACGGCTTCGAGGCCTTCGCCCGCACGGCGCTGTTCCGCCGCATCGGCGGCTCAATTCGTGTTCAAGATCAGGATTATTTCGGCGGTGACCGTACATTGGTCGATGCGCGGCTAAATGGCCGGCCGTCGCCGCATTTCAACTTCGCTCTTCGCTACCAGCGTGAAGACATTTCGCTGCCCGGCGGCGACGTCACAGTGCAGCTTGGCTCCATCGATACGGTGATCAATTTCAATCCTGATCTCAGCATCGTCAATCAAATTCAGTACAACAACATTTCTGATCAATTCGCGCTGTTCTCGCGCTTGCGCTACGAAATCCGCCCCGAAACGGAGGTATTCCTCTCCTTCGGCCACGGCGCGCTGATCCCATCTGAAGACTTCCCGAACCGCTTTGAGTCGATACAGACGAGCGCGATCTTCCGTGTTGGCCACACCTTCCGCTTCTAACGGCAGAGGTGCTTAGTCCTTCAGCATCCGGATTTCCCGTTGCGGAAACGGGATGACGATGTCGTGCTGCTTCAGTGCCTGCCAGATCATCAGCTTGAGGTCGGCGCCCACGCGGTTGGGGCCATCATCGACGCCCTCCATCCAGAACTCGACGAGGATGTTGATGCCGCTATCGGCGAATTCTTCGATTTCAGCGTCGGGTTGTTCCGCCTTCGTCGCGGTCTCGCCTGAGATGACTTGGGGGTGGCTTCGCAGCACTTCGCGCACGATCTCGATCATGTGCTCGATATCGGTGTCATAGGCGACGGAAAAGCGGATCTCGTAGCGCTGTTTTGTGTTCACATGGGTCCAGTTGATGAAGCTCGACGAAATGAACTTCTCATTCGGTACCATGATGACCTTGCCATCGAAGGTCTCCAGTGCGGCGGAGCGCATGCTCAATTCCTTCAGCATGCCCGCCTGGCCGTCTTCCATCTCAATATAGTCACCAATGGTGATCGACTTATCGAGCAAGATGATGATGCCGGAGATGAAATTGGCGGCAATCGACTGCAAGCCGAAGCCAAGCCCCACGCCGATCGCACCGCCGAAGACGGCAAGGGTGGTGAGATTGATGCCGATGACCTGCAGCAGGAGAAGGGCGATCACAACAAAGAGCAGGATTTCGAACAGCTTTGTGGCCAATTCCCGCGTACGCACGTCGAATTCTTGCCGTGAACGGATGACCCGTTTACCGGTCGAATTGGAAATACGCCCAATGTAGAACAGGATCGACCCGAATATGACCGTCCGCACCACCGCATAGGCGGTGAGTTTGATATTGCCGAGCTGGATGGCGACGCTTTCGAGGAAGGCAACCACGTCATCCAGTACACCGACCACTTGCAAGATCGCTGCGGGGACAGCGACATAGTTGACAATCGTCAGGATGAACTTGTTATAGATAAAGCGTTTTACAAAGCTCCGGATCAGGATCACCAGACTGATGCCAAGCGCGATCTGGCAAAGGCCCACCCCGCCGAAGAGCTCCTCGCTCACACGCGCGGCGATACCAAAACTGAGTGAGATCAGCGCAGGCGTGATCAGCTCACGAAGCTTTTCTAGGCTGCCGGAGATATTGCCAAGATTGAACGGCGCCTGAACGACAGCGGGCACACGCAGGCGCGATTTGATGATCGCCGCGATGGTCCAGCCGATCAGCCACGCCCCCGCGACCATGCCGACTTGAATATAGAATTCCTGATGGGTCAGGCGGTCGAGAACCAATGCCCACATCTCGCGGCTCATCGCCTCAACTCGTTCCATCTCACCGGCCTTTCTCACATGACGCAGCTAAGCTCCCAGACTTCGCGCGCGCTGACTATAGGCGAGGGGCGACACGCCGCGCCCTTGCCAAGCCGGGGCGACATCGGGAAAAGGCGCGCTGACAGTGAAATCTAGCGCAACGGATCTTTAGCTCATGGCCGATCGACGCCCCGCTCGCACCCAACCCGACAGCTTTACCTGGCGCGATGACATGCGCGCTGAGGTGGAGGGATGGATCGCCAAATACCCCGATGGCCGTCAGGGCTCGGCCGTGATCCCCATGCTATGGCTGGCGCAAAAGCAAGAGGGCTGGGTCACGATCCCCGCCATGGAGACGATCGCTGAACAGCTGAACATGCCGTATATTCGCGTGTTCGAAGTCGCGACCTTCTACACCATGTTCAACATGAAGCCGGAAGGCCGCTACTTTGTGCAACTTTGTGGGACAACGCCCTGCATGTTGCGCGGCGCTGAAGACCTGGCCAGCGTGTGTGAGAAGGTGATTGGCCCTCAGGGCACCATCACGCCGAGCGGCAATCTTTCCTGGTTGGAAGTCGAGTGCCTTGGCGCGTGCTGCAACGCGCCAATGGTGCAGATCAATGACTATTACTACCAGGATCTGACGCCTGAAAAATTCGAAGAGATCCTGCAAAAGCTCGACAATGGCGAATATGTCGAGCCAGGCGTCTTTAACGATGGCCGACACACGTCAGACCCTGAAGGCGAGAACACTTCGCTGACAGACCCGTCGCTTTATGATGGCTCCGCGGCCAAGAAGATCGAAAAGCTGCCGAATTCTGAGCCGGCGTCGGCTTAAGGTCAGTGGCTGCGGCGACGTTTCATTGCCGCAAAGCCAGCCCCGCCCAGCGCGAACAGGAAGAACCCGCCCGGTAATGGGACAGGGTCGCCCACACCCCCGCGAGGACCGTTCGGCAGGGGCAAGGGCCCGCCTGGGTTCACATCTGTCGGATCGTCGGCCTCGGGATCCAGAGCTGCCAGAATGATGGGGCCGCTGCGGGTTGCCGGGCCGAAGGCATCGAAGAGGGGGCCAAGGCGCAGCCCGTTGCCAAACGGATCATTGTTATCCCCGCCGACACCCGCACTGAGTTCTGCCGCCGGAAAACCAGTGAGCACTGGCGCCGTGTTCGGCGGCGCACCGCCCACCACTTCCTCATTCGCGGCGAGCGCCGTGGCGAGGACGCATGGCATGTCGATGGCGTGGGGATCGATTGCATTGCCGGGGCCAACATAGCGTGTGCCATCGGCGCGCAGGCAGGGGTCGAGCGGCGGGCCCTGGCGGGTGGAAAGCCAGTCATTGCCGTCGTCGGCTTTGTCTTTTCTCACGGGGTTCTTGGTCAGCTGGACGGCCGGTTGTGGCGCAAGGTCCTTGCCATAACGGATCGCCGGCAGCTCTTGGCCGCGCTTATCGATTGCCAGATGCGCAAAGCCCGCCGACGGTCCCTGGACGAAGAAGCCGAAGGACGAGGGCGGCACAAAGCTTATCGCACATACAATGGCGGTCAAAGCCGTGGCGGTCCGGCGCAAGAGACGATAAGATATCATCGGTCAGCGTTACCTGATAGGTTGAATTCTCGGTAAGCATTGCAAGCGCCTTGCCAAACCGAGCGGCCAAGCCCGTTTCAGCTACATCAGCATGGTTAAGCGCCAGTTACGTCTTTATTGCTTCAATGTTTGGTTAAGGATTTGAGGGGCGCAAATGCGGGAAAATAAAACCACTGGCGACGCGCGATTTTACCTTATTTATGCTCTAATCGAGGGGCTGTTCTTTGTCGCCGCGATTGCCGGTTGGTATTATGGTCACCAAAACATCGCCTATCTCATCGGTTCTCTGGTGCTGATTTCTTTGGTCGGCGGCACGTTTTTAATGGGGCGAGTGATGTCGAGCCGTCGTTCTGATGGGGAGGAGGGGTGATGCTGGCGCTTCGCCCCCATTGTGAGCTGTGCGCCAAGGCCCTTCCGCCGGCGGCGACCGATGCAATGATCTGCACCTATGAATGCACCTTTTGCGCTGACTGCGTGCAGCAGGTGCTCCTCAACGTTTGTCCAAATTGCGGTGGCGGCTTCACGCCGCGCCCCATTCGCCCCAAAACGGCTTGGCGCGCGGGCGTCTCTGTGGCCGATCATCCGCCGGCCAGTGAGGGGCCAATGACCCGCTACTCGCACGAGGACATTCGCGCTTTCGCCGCAAAAATCGAAGCCATCCCGCCCGAAGACCGTTAGGGTGGCAGCCAGATTGGGCGCGTAGTGTTGTCGCCTTGCGCGCTGCCGCATTTCCGCCTCCCCCGCCAGTCGCCTTACTCGCCAAGCATAACGGACCGCTGATGCTTCAGGATAAAGATCGGATCTTCACCAACCTCTACGGCCTTCAGGACCCCTTTCTTGAGGGCGCGAAGCAACGCGGCGCGTGGAACGCGACGAAGGACATGCTCGACATGGGGCCGGAGTGGATCATCACCCAGGTGAAGGATTCCGGGCTGCGCGGCCGCGGCGGTGCGGGCTTCCCCACCGGCCTCAAATGGTCGTTCATGCCCAAGGAAGTGAAGGACCGCCCGCACTATTTGGTGGTGAACGCCGACGAGTCAGAGCCGGGGACCTGTAAAGACCGCGAGA
>CAYFHK010000124.1:0-7959 GCA_964342585.1 uncultured Caulobacterales bacterium
GACGATCTCGGCGACGATCGGCGCGCCGCGCGCCTTGGCGTGCTCCAGCTCTTCCAGCACCAGGACGCCCGCGCCGCCGGCGATGACGAAGCCGTCGCGATTGGCGTCGAACGGGCGCGAGGCGACCGCCGGGGTGTCGTTGTACTTGGTCGACATGGCGCCCATGGCGTCGAACATGTTGGACATGGTCCAAGACAGGTCTTCACCGCCGCCGGCGAAGACGACATCCTGTTTTCCCATCGCCACCTGCTCATAGGCGTGACCGACGCAGTGGACCGACGTGGCGCAGGCCGAGCTGATTGAGTAGTTTAGGCCCTTGATCTTAAAGGGCACGGCGAGGGTCGCCGAATTGGTCGAACTCATGGCTTTGGGCACGGCGGTGGGGCCAATTTTGCGCGGACTGCCCGTGTCGAGGGTTTTTTGCGCAGCCGAAACGATCGTTTCTGTGGAGGGGCCTCCGCTGCCCATCACGAGGCCCGTCATCTCATGGGAGACTTCCTCCGGCGTCAGCCCCGCATCCTCAATCGCGTCGCGCATGGCGAGGTAATTCCACGCCGCGCCTTCGCCCATGAAGCGCCGGGTCTTCTTATCGAGAATGTCCTCGATGTTGATCTTCGGGCGGCCATGAACCTGACTTTTAAAGCCCAGCTCTTCCATCTCCGGTGAATGGGTGATCCCTGAGGTGCTGTTGCGGAGCGATTCTAGCACTTCGCTGAGGCTGCTGCCGATCGAAGAGACGATACCCATCCCCGTGATGACGACGCGTCGCATAGACGATCCTTACCTACCGTTACCTCGGCCCTTTGGCGGGCCGACTGATCTAAAGTGCGCCAGCGTTGAGCTGTTCTTTGGTGAACAGGCCGACGCGCAAATCCGACGCTTCATAAATCGGTTTGTCGTCGACGAACATGCGCCCATCGGTAATGGCCAGCACCAGCTTGCCGCGCATGGCGCGGCGCACGTCGATCTCATACCGCACAAGCTTATTCGTCGGCAAAACTTGCCCGGCAAATTTGACCTGGCCGGCGCCCAGCGCCCGCCCATGCCCAGGGCTCCCGCCCCAGGTGAGGAAAAAGCCGGTGAGCTGCCAGAGCGCGTCTAGGCCCAAACAGCCCGGCATCACGGGGTCATTTGGGAAGTGACAATCAAAGAACCAGAGGTCCGGTGTGACATCGAGCTCAGCGATCACATGGCCCTTGCCGTATTTGCCGCCATCTGGGCCGATCGACGTGATGCGGTCGAACATCAGCATGGGCGGCACGGGCAGCTGTGCCGTGCCGGGCCCGCGCAAGCCGTGCATGCCGCATTCAATCAGCTCGTCTTTATTGAATGAGGTGCGCGGGTCTTGGGTCAGCGTGTCGGTCATGGGCCTTACATGGGGTGTGAGCGAGCAAAATGGCATATTCAGCCGTGGCTTGCCTTGTGCGGGCTTGCTCGAATGAGTGCAAGCGCGGGGAGCGAGACGCTGCGGCTTTTCCTTGCCCGGGGCAAGGTTCTTCGACAGGCTTTCTCGCAGGGACCGGGGGAGGAAGACGTGACAGACCACTTGAATGTGCCAGAGATGCCCATCAGCCCGCTGAAAGCCGCTGGGGCGTTTTTGAGGCTGGCGCGTGACAATGACGATATCGATGCCGTGTTTCAGGTGTTCCAGCACCTGAATGGCAATTCCTTGACCCCGGCGGTTCGCCGGTTCGCCCGGTCAGCCTATGGGGCGCGTCTTGCGAATGACCCCGACTATGTGATCCGCGCCTTACGGGATGAGGCGATGCTGGCCAAAATGCCGCCTGGCTCTTTAGGGGCGGTGTACCGCGAAGAGCTGCGCGCCGATGGGCTCGATCCAGAAGGGGTGCAGGCGGCGGGCGCTGCGCTTGTGGGCGGGGGTGCAGAATGGTCTGCTTTGCGGGCTGAATGTCCGCCGTTTTGGGATTTTGTGCAGGCGCTCAACCTGACCCATGATTTGTTCCATACACTGACAGGATATGGCCGCGACCCCCTCGGTGAGGTGGCGCTACAGCAACTGATGACAGCGCAGGGGGCCGGACGCGGCGGGGCGGTGCTGGCCGTTCTTGGTGGCCTCAAGATGCGCGCGGTGCACCCCACTGCGCCGGTGGGTCAGATCATGCGCAATGCAAAGGCGATGGGGCTTGGCGCAGAAGATTTGCTGACCACGGATTTTGTGCCGTTATTGCCGCTGCCATTGGCCGATGTGCGGGCCAAACTGCGGGTGATGCCCGATCCGGTTTACCGGGCGGTGAAGGCGCGGCTGCGCCGGCAGGAAGACGTCAAACCCTGCGCCCGGGACGATCGTCGCCCCAGCGCCCCAGGCGGCCAAGGACCCTCTACTCGCCCTTTGCCGTGTCTCCCCGCGCTCTAAGCGCGGGGTCCACCTCATGCTGGCAGGATTGGGTGATAGGCCCCGCGGTTTAACCGCGGGGAGACTTTCACTAGTCAGCTAGATATCCTTTCCGTGGGGCGCATTATTAAGGATAATGCACCGCGCCCGTCGCGCGACGCGGTTCGCCGGCATTCTCCGGCAGCGGGATCCATTCTTCCTCATCGCCGGGGACCTTCGGGAAGCGGCCTTCTTCCCAATCCTTCTTCGCTTCCATAATGCGTTCTTTCCGTGAGGAAACGAAATTCCACCAAATATAGCGGGGGCCGTCCATGGGTTCGCCGCCGACCACCACCACACGCGCCGCGGCGGGCGCGGTGACGAGGGCTTGGCCGCCCCGTTTGAGGATGATCATTTGGCCCGCTGGGTAGCGTTCGCCGAAAAGCTCGACCTCGCCTTCGATCACATAAACGGCACGTTCCGCATAGCGATCATCGATCGGCAGTGTGCTCCCCCCTGCGACCACCACATCTGCGTAGAGCGTGGGCGAGGCCATCTGCACCGGCGAGACCCTGCCAAAGGCCTCACCGGAGATGAGCCGTGTTTCGAGCCCGTCGCCTTCTTGGGTTGGCAATTCATCCGCCGGGATATGCGTGAATGCGGGGTCGGCCTCTTCCATCGCCTGGGGCAAGGCCATCCAGGTTTGCAGCCCAAAGAGCCGCTGGCCGCTGTCCCGCACCGGCGGAGAGGTGCGCTCTGAATGCACAATACCCTTACCGGCGCGCATCAGATTGACCGCGCCAGGACGGATGGCTTGTTCAGATCCCAAACTATCGCGGTGGAAAATCTCGCCATCAAACAGATAGGTGAGCGTCGAGAGATTGATGTGCGGGTGGGGGCGCACATCGATGCCGCCGCCGGGCTCAAAATCTGCTGGGCCCATCTGATCGAAGAAGATAAAGGGCCCCACCATTTGGCGATTCACTGAAGGCAGGGCGCGGCGGACCGTCATCTCCCCTAAATCAACGCTGCGCGGGACGAGCACGAGGTCGAGTTCCGCCGGCGCCTCGTCGGCGCTGGTCGCATCGGGGCAATCATTCCAGCTCATTGGTCGGGCCTTCCTTTAAAGAACGTCTTGCCACTCAGGGTGGCGGTCAATGGTGGCTTTGGCGAAGGGGCAAAGGGGCACGATTTTCTTGCCCTCCTTACGGGCGTCCTCGACGGCACGTTCGACCAGGGCTTTGCCTGCGCCGGTGCCGCGCAAGCCGTCTGGCACGCCGGTGTGATCGATGATGATCATGGTCTCACCGCCCTTCGAATAGGTCATCTCCGCCTCGTGGCCATTGTGCACGATAACGTAGCGGCCCTTGCTGTCATTCTCTTCCCTGATGATGTCGAACATTGATGCATGCTCCTTTTCCTTACTCCCGACATAGGAGCCTTGGAGGACGGGGCCCAGGCCAGGCCTGCGCAAATCGCTTTTGCGTCTCAAGGATGGGAAGGAGCGGGCGCTGCGGTGTCTGCGACGGGGCTTAGCTCGTCAGCGGCACGTCCGACATAAAGGCCTGGCGGAAGGCGGTGATGGCGTGGTCGACATCCTCCGTGCCCGCCATTTCTCGGATCGAGTGCATGGCAAGGAGTGGGCAGCCCACATCCACCCCTGGCATGCCGATGGCGGTCGACGTGATGGGCCCCACCGAGCTGCCCCCGCCATGGTCGCACCGATACATAAAGCGCTGCACCGGCAGGCCCGCCTCTTGGCAGATATGGGTGAACCAGGCCTCGGCATCATGGGCGATGGCATAGTTCGCCATGGCGCTCGATTTGACGGCGATGCCGCCATTGAGGCTGGGGACGTGATCGGGGTCCGTCGCCTCTTTAAAGCTAGGGTGTTCTGAATGCGCCATATCGGCGGAAATCAGGATCGACTTCGCGCGAGCGCGGAAATTGTCTTCGGTCTTGCCGCCGAAATGCGCATTGATCCGAGAAAGGAGCATATCGAGCAGGCTAGAGCGCGCGCCGGTCCAGGTGGTGCTGCCGATCTCTTCGGCATCGTAGAGCACGACCATCCGCGTGGCTTCGGTCGGCCCTTCATCGGCGAGGAGCCCTTTGAGCGCGGTGTAGCTTGAGAACAAATTATCGAGGCGGGGTGCGCTGATGAAGGCTTTGTCCGCCCCCGCATAGCCGCCCGGCGTTTTGTCAGCGAGGCATAGATCGTAGCTGATAACCTCGCCTTTCAGGCCGGATGCCTCGCGCAGGGCGCCGTGCAGCGTTTCGACGATGCCGTCTTTATTCTTTGAGAAGGTGAGCCGCAGATCTTTCTGCCGGTCGAGGACCACCCCTTCGGTTTTGTGTTGGGTTTTGAGGTGCGGGGCCAGCGAGTTGACCCGCACGCTGAGGTCGTCAAGTTCGATCTGTTTACGGTGGGTGTGGCCCTTCTTGTCGGCTGTCCACACCATGCCGCAGAGCTTCAAATCGCGGTCGAGCCAGGTGTGCAGGAGGGGAGAGCCGTAGATTTCAGCCGTCAGCATGCCAGCATCGCGCGCTTTAAAAGCGGGGCGCGGTTTCACTTTGAGAACAGGGCTATCCGTATGCGCGACGATGATCCGGGCGCCAGCTTCTGCGATGGGTTTCGTCCCGACACGGAATGCCGCCATCGTCTTGCCGCCGCGCAAAAGGGTATAGGCGCCGCCCGGTTGCAACGACCAGGCATCTGCCTCGTCGATCATTTCAAAACCTGCGGCGATGGCCATGTCCTTCGCTTGCCCGGCCGCATGATAGGGCGAGGGACTTTTATTGACGAAGTCGATCAGGTCATCTGCGGTTTTGGCCATGAACGGGTCCTTGATGAATGAGAGAACCGGGAAGCTAGCGACTTGCGCAACCCTCGGCAATCATCTGTCGATGCGACGAGAAGGGGCTTAGACACTCGTCCCTTCATGTCAAATTCGTGAAAATGCTCAATAATTTTGCTTTCGCCAGAAAAATTTGTAAGCTCCTTTCGTAATCCCATGCCGCGATTGGAGGACCCTATACTTGGCTGAGAAATCTCAAAACCCGATACTCAACAAAGTCTACTCTTTAAAAGGCAGTCCAGAAGAGGTGGTCGATGCCTATAAAGACTGGGCGAAGACTTATGAGAAAGACACGGTTCAGGACATGGGCTATGTTGCCCCTGTTGTTGTCGCGGAGAAGCTGGCGACCCTATTGGGCGCTGACGCCAAGGTCCTCGACGCCGGGTGCGGGACGGGTTTGACCGGCCAAGAGCTGAACAAGCGCAAATTCACCGATGTCGACGGGATGGATATCTCGCCGGAGATGCTGGAGATCGCTCGCTCAAAGAAAGTCTACGAGGATCTCCGCATTCAGGACATGACCGGCCCGCTCGATTATGAGACGGGTGCGTATGATGCGGTGACGTGTGTTGGCACCTTCACCCACGCCCATGTTGGCCCGAAGGGATTTAACGAGCTGCTCCGGATCACCAAACCCGGCGGGCCCGTGGTGGCCACGGTGCATGAAGATGTGTGGCCTGATGGATATGAAGATCACTTTACCGAACTTGCGCGGGCCAAAAAGGCTGTGATCAAGAGCATCGAGGTCGCGCCCTATCACCTGCATCAATGCCGTCTGTGCGTTCTCGAGGCGGTGTAACGCGAGACACGCAAAACCGCCCGTGACAGGTGGCCACGGGCGGCCTTTGCAGAAGTGGGGCGGACTGCCGGTTCGGGTAGGGGCAGGGCAGCGGCAGCCGCACTTTCCCCATCACTTCTGTATCGCGATCTTCCGTGTGCGATCACGCGCCTGTTCGCTTTTTGGCATCGCGAGGGTCAAAACACCATTATGAAAAGCAGCGCTGACCCGATTGGGGTCGATATCATCTGGCAGGGCGAAGTGCCGGGCTGAGCTGATGACGTTTGTCTAAGCTGTTTTGAATCTCACTCACGGTGTCATTGATCGTCCCAGCGGCACTGACCACCTTCCAATCGTGGCCAGGCGGTGTTTGGCGCTGTTGTTCCATCACCTTTGCTGTTGCGTCGGAGGCATCGCCTTTGCGCGCGGACAGTCGGGCGGCCAACACGTCATCCGGTGCATCAAGCCAAAAGCGGTGATCGGAGAGTTGCGCGGCGTCATCGGCGCCCGGCGGTGCCGTGCCGGCGAGGGCGATATCAGCGATCACAGGCCATTGGCCGCGAAGGCATGCCACGATTTCCATATAGGCGGCATAAAGATCTCGATGCGCCGCCTCGGAATAAGCGCTTTGCGGCAGCGGCTCCTCCGGCATCTTCCCTGCCCGTCGCTTTCGCAGCACATCACTGCGCAGGTGAAGAGCGCCCGGCGGCGGGCGCAGCGTCGATGCCAGGGCCTGCGCGGCGCTGGTTTTTCCCGTGCCCGATCGGCCCGAGATGAAGATCACCTCTGGCTTATCCGCAGGCGTAAGGAACGCTTTCGCTGTTTGGAGGTAAGCCTCGCCAGCTTTCGCATCGTTGCGGAGCAGCGCGGCCATGGCGCGGATCATCGCGCGCAACGCGCCATAAATCGGCATCAAGACGATCGCCGCGTAGTGGCCATCGAGCGCCAAATACCGGTTCATCACCGCATGGGCGGTCGCCTCATGGCCATGGTGCCAAAGGTCCATCACGAGAAACGCAATATCGTAGAACCCATCGATCCGGGTCAGTTCGGGATCGAATTCCAGCGCATCGTAAGCGATCACCTCGCCCTCGATCAGCACAAGGTTCTGCAGGTGCAAATCGCCATGGGCGGTGGCGAGGATGGCGTGCGCGCCGCGCCGGCCCAGAAGCGCGCGATGGGTCGCGATCTGTTCGGCCAGTTGCTGCTCAAGCGCCAAAACTTCGTGCTTTAGGGCCGGTGTCGTCGCGGCCTCGACGACATCTGCCGCCACCGTTCGGGCCAATTCTGCAACCCGCGCCGCCCACGGGTCGTCCGGGCAGTGCCCGGTCTCCGCATGCACCGCGTAAAGCTGATCAACGAAATCGCGCATCTTTCGCGGCGAGATCCGGCCATTTGCCATCGCCCGGTCGCCCCGGTCTGCCATGGCGAAGGGGCGCATATGCACCAGCCAATCGATCACCGGCCCGGTGCCATCGATGGTAAACGCGCCGCCTTCGCGCGTTAGGGGGACGACACCACGATAAAGGCCATCCGCCAGGCGGCGATTGACCAAAACCTCCTGGCGACAAGCGTCGCGGCGGGCATCGATGCTGGTGTAGTCGCAAAAGCCCAAATCGAGCGGCTTTTTCAGTTTGTAGACGTCCTGATCGGTGATGAAGACATGGGAGAGGTGGGTCTCTTCATGCCGGGCATCGGGCAGCAGTCCGGCAAGGATTGCTGCTGGGTGAGGTTCAACCTCGCCGCAATTGAGGAGCGTTTGCATGGATGGGCCCTCCATTTTGGGCGTTTCCGCGCGCTGTTGGCGGGATGCTAATGGCTGCGATGCGCCGCTCGCTTGATTTCGATCATATGGGGGCGACTTCCACCCCCCAATATGCAGTTGCGAGGGCGCGGCGCAGGGAAAAGTCTGTTACCCTTCGCGGCGTCGGAAGGGACGCGTTTAGCAGCGCGAGGGTTCAACGCTTTTCACAAGGTGGTACTCATGGCAGTCG
>CAYFHK010000125.1:0-7814 GCA_964342585.1 uncultured Caulobacterales bacterium
GATCAGCAGACTTAATATCCCGATAGGGATCGGCAGGAATACCGTGATGAGGCCAATGATGACGAAGAAGAGGCCAACCAATGAGAGAATGAGTTTCACGGGTTTTTGCCCTCAATTCGCAGCGCAAGAATGGACGCTCTACGCGGAGTGATCAAGCGCGCGGGACGGGTAATTCAATGAAAGTCGCGGCTATGGAAGAGACGTTTGGCCTGGGTGCGCGGGTGGGTTGCCGGAGAGGCGGGGCGGGGCGCGAAACGGCGCGGATCTCGGCCTGGCCCGCGCGTATCAGGCACGGGGCGTTTGACCTCGTCGGGCGCTTCCCATGTGGGGTCGATGGTGGCGCCGAAGCTCTCTGGATCGCCGAGCGTGTCGAGCTGCCAGGATATATCAGTGATGTGCTCGGCAATAATGTGGGTAACAATGCCTTCGCGCTGCAGTCGTCCGCGCACTTCTAGCAAACGCCCAATCATGACGGCGCGTCGATATTTTTCGAACACGCTTTGCCAGACAATGACATTCAAATGTCCTGTCTCGTCTTCAAGGGTCAGAAAAATCACACCCTTCGCCGTGCCGGGGCGCTGACGCGTTGTGACAAGGCCCGCAATCTGGACCTGCCTGTCGGCGGGGGCGTCACGCTGCATGATGGCCCGCAGTCGCTTTTGTGGCAGTTTTGCGCTGAGCAATTGAACGGGATGCTGCCTTAAGGTCAAGCGTGTACTGACATAGTCTTCAAAGACGTTCTCTTCATCGCTGATCGCTGGCAAGGCTTTTTCTGGCGGTGCATCATCTGTGCTGAGTGCAGATAGCAGGGGCAGCGCCTGCGGCTCTTTGATGGTTTTTGCCTCCCATAAGGCTTGGCGCCGATTGAACCCAAGGGCCGCAAAACCATCAGCCTCAGCAAGCTTTTGGAGGGCGGATGGCGCAAGACCTGCCCGAGCCCAGACATCGTGGATGCTTTTATAGCCCTTTCCGCGCGCACTCGCGATCCACTCGGCATCCTCCTGGCGAAAGCCTTTGAGTTGACGGAACCCAAGGCGCAGCGCGAGTTTTCCGCCACCGTCGCGTTCTAATGTATGATCCCAGAAACTGTTCTGTACGCATAGCGGCAGGATTGAAACGCCAAAGCGTTTTGTATCCTGAACAATTTGGGCTGGTGCATAAAAGCCCATGGGCAGGCTGTTCAACAGTGCGCAGGCGAAAATCTCTGGGTGATAGCATTTTAAATAGGCTGAGGCATAAACGAGGAGGGCAAAACTTGCTGCGTGACTTTCCGGGAAGCCGTATCCTGAAAACCCTTCGAGCATACTGAAGATTTGCGCGGCATAGTCCGGCGTGTATCCCTTAGCGAGAGCGCCTTCCATAAAACGTTCACGGAATTTGATCACATCGCCGGCGCCGCGGAAGCTCCCGACGGAGCGGCGCAATTGGTCGGCTTCGCTAGGGGTGAAATCAGCGGCGACAACAGCAACCTGCATCACTTGCTCTTGGAAAAGAGGTACGCCGAGCGTGCGGCGTAGCACCTCTTCAAGTTCTTTTGAGGGGTAAGTGACGGCTTCTTCGCCGCGCCTGCGCTTGAGGTAGGGGTGGACCATATCCCCTTGGATAGGGCCCGGGCGCACGATCGCGACCTCGATAATCAAATCGAGAAAACGGCGCGGCCGCATACGCGGCAAGAAATTCATTTGTGCACGGCTTTCAACCTGAAAAAGACCGACTGTGCGCCCTTCGCATAACAAATCGTAGACTTTCGGATCTTCGGGCGGCAGCGTCGCAAGGCCGAAATCGATCCCTTTCCAGCGCCGAAGGAGGTCGAAGGCCTTGCTCAGACAGCTCAGCATCCCAAGGCCCAAAACATCGACCTTCAAAATGCCAAGCGCATCAATATCATCCTTGTCCCACTCAATGACAGTTCGATCTGCCATGGCGGCGTTTTCGATAGGGCAGAGTTCGTCAAGCCGGCCGGCGGTGATCACGAAGCCGCCCACATGTTGAGATAAATGTCGCGGAAAGCCGATCAGCTCATTGGCCAGCTTCATCGTCAGGCGAACCCGATGATCCTCTAAATCGAGCCCAGCTGCTGCGACACGCTCCTTCTTCAATTCGCCCTCGGACCACCCCCATATCTGTGATGCCAGCGCGGCCACCGCATCCACTGAAAGCCCCATGGCTTTGCCAACTTCTCTGATAGCAGCGCGCGTTCTGAAGTGGATCACCGTGGCGCACAGTCCCGCGCGGTGACGGCCATATTTCTCGTAGATGTGCTGGATCACTTCTTCGCGCCGCTCATGCTCGAAATCGACATCAATGTCCGGCGGCTCATTTCGAGCCTCGGAAACAAAACGCTCGAACACCATGGTGATGATGTCCGGACTGATCGATGTGATGCCGAGCGCATAGCAAACGACCGAATTTGCTGCCGAGCCGCGCCCTTGACAGAGAATGCCAACTGATCGCGCATACTGAACAATGTCGTGAACTGTTAAAAAATAGGGCGCATAAGACATCTTTTCGATGAGGTTGAGTTCTCGCTCAACCATCGCCTGCACCTTTAGCGGCACTGCGCCAGGATAGCGCCATGCCAAGCCTTTTTCGGTCAACTGGCGAAGGCGCGCCATCGGGGCCATCCCGCACGTGACCTCGTCTGGATACTCATATCGTAATTCGTCGAGGGAGAATTGACATTGCTTGGCGACATTTAGCGTGGCGGTGATCGCTTCAGGATAAGCGGCATACAGACGACGGATTTCGAAATGGCTTTTTAGCCGTCGCTCTGCATTGGGTTGCGCGCAAAGCCCTAGCTTATCGATCGTGGTTTTTTCTCGAAGGCAAGAGAGAACATCTGCCAATTGCCGACGTTGCGCCCGATGCATCAGTACATTCCCCGTCGCGATAAGGGGCAGGCGAACTTTTTCACTTAAACGCGCTATTTGGCCGAAGCGTTGTTTGTCCTCACCATCATAGCGGGGGCTAAGACCCAAATAGAGCGCGTCACGAAAACGATCTCGCCACCGCTCAAGGTGCGCGCGCTCTGGCAGGACAAGCCCGTCGGCAATAAGGATCGACCCCTCACCCCAGCGATCAAGATCCTGCGGTAAGAGATCACATTTTCCTTTGCTCGTCCGGCTTTTGCCGAGCGTAAGGAGACGGCACAGCCGGCCATAGGCGGCGCGATCTGTGGGAAACGCTAAGATCTGTGTGTCATCGGTGAAGCGTAGCCGTACGCCCGGAAGAAATTGCACGTCTTTTTCGCGCGCCGCGATATGGGCTCTCACGATGCCGGCAAAGCTATTTGTATCGGCGATCGCAATGCCGCTTAAACCAAGTTCGCTTGCGCGTTCAATAAACTCTTCAGGGTGCGATGCGCCTGTGAGAAAAGTAAAATTCGATGTGACGTTTAGTTCGACATAGCTCATGGGAGAAGCCCTGTCAGATACCAACCCTCGTCACGCAGGGGGCTTGCAAGTTCAAATCGCTCCCCACTTTGTGTTTGCACGGTCCAATAGTCGAAAGCTTGACGAAATCGCGATTCCGTGACCCACCATTCGCCCGTAATGCGCTTTGGTCCTTTAGCATGGGTCACGTGATATGTTCTATCTTTATACAGAAATGTTTGTGGTGGACGACCTTTGCTGAGTGGCTCAACCAGGCGGGGCGGGGTGAGCCAGATGGGGATAATGGATTGGCGCGTCGGCCATGGCTTTTTCGTATGGCCGGCGTGGACTGTCTCCACCGCTTTTTGATCCTTTCCAGGGAGATGGCTTGGAAAGGGCATTAATGTGGTGATACGATCAAAGCCGAGCCGATTGCCCAATCGGCCGATCAAATCCATATACGCATTTTCTTGAGGGGTGTAGACGGAGGTATCAACTTGTTCGTGACTGTTCGCTTCATGGCGATGAACAACAAGTCGGATCACGTCGATCCCAAAACCAGCATCGAGCTTTTCGAGATACGGAAAGAATTGAGAGATCAAAAGATTGCGGTTTGCCGTGGCGCGCGCCAACCCAAAAAGCCTCTGCTGACGATGGCCATCTGCATGCAGAATGTGCAGCTCGACCACGCGAGCCGCCCGGCCACGTCGACTTAAACGGCTGCATAAGGTATCGGTCACGCGCTCAATGCCAGCTCTTATGTCTTCAATAAGACCAATGGGATCTGCAAAGCTCATACGTGCAGAGAAGATCTCGTCTGGCGAATGTGCGAGAAGGGGACTCGGCCGGGTGCCGAGCATATCGTCTAAGAGCTGCGTGATTTCGATTCCAAATCGCTTTGCCAGCTCCCTGCGTGGTAAGGCTGCCACGGCGTCGACTGTCTTCAAACCAAGCCGGCGTAAACCGCGGGACGTCTCACCAAAAATCTCAACAGGCAGCGGGGCCAGCGCTGATCGTTCCTTCCCCATCGGAATAAGATGGGGGCCATTGCCCGGCGCAAACCGAGCAAGAGCGCGTGCTGCCTGAGGGTTGCCTGCAATTGCGAGGCGGCTTTCAAAACCAAAGGCTTCGAGTGCCAATTGGGCTTTTTCACATAAAGCCTCCTCCCCGCCGAAAAGATGCGTGCCGCCGGTGACATCGAGAAGCAGCCCATCTTCACCGTCGAGGGCCACGTAAGGCGAGTATTGATACGCCCAGCGGTGCAGCCCTTTTAGAGCTGCCGCTTCTTCCGCTGGCACGCGCGGCGCCGTGAGAAGGGTCGGATAGCTGGCCCGTGCATCGGTGAGCGGCATCCCCTTGATGAGGCCAAGCGCCTCAGCTGCGGCATTGACCGAAAACAGAGACAACGCACTGTGATGCTCAGCCACGATCGCAAAGGGATCAGTGGCTGGATAAGCCTTCCGGCGCATGGCGCGGTCTGCTGCCAGCCTTGGAAACCAAATCGAGAGCACGCGTTTGGACATGGAAAGCCACCACCCATCCTTGATCAAGGCCAATTGTTCCTATTTTGTTCTTTATAAGTTTCCATTGCCAATGAGTCGAGTCCCAATCGCAGCTCGAGACGGGATCGCACATCCACCGCATCGTGGCGGCTGTTGCGCGTTGATGGGGAGGGCAGAGGATCAGCCCCAAGGATTGCCCCTCAGCTGCGGCCAATTGTAGTCGGCGCGTCTCCGTCAAGCTTGGCGGTCTTGGGAGGTCCACTAAAACGCTGCCAACGCCACCGCTGCGCAATCCCTCTTCGGCTGCCCATAATGTGTCCTTGAGGGTTGCTGTACCAACAAAGCATAGACGGTTGGGGGCGATAAAAAAACTCAGACCATGCCCATACGGATGAATAGGGGATTGAATAGATCGCACCCAGAGCGCCTGTCCTTGCATTCTCTCTGCCGCCAGCAGGGCAAAGGGGCTGCTACTCTGCCCGCACACCTCAATCACGCGATGCCGCGGCAAGGCCGGCAGGCCTTCCACCAATGAGAACGTCGCCACTTCCATCATCGAAACCATGCGGTTTCAATGGATCAAAAAAAAGGGCTTGTCAAAAATGTTCTTTTAATGTTCTTATTTGAGACGACGCGCAATCGACCAAAAGGAGCTCAGAGCTCGATTGGTAGGTTGATCTGTACGCAAATAGATGTGGGGGAAACGTGACAGCCATAAGCCAGGATTTCTACACCCGCCGCAGCGGCTTCTTGGAGGCCTTTTGCGTAGGCTGGGTCCAGGTCAGCTGCGGAGGCAACCCCGCGCGCATCGCTTCGTTGAACAATGAACAAGAGCACGGCGCGATCGCCAGCTTCCACAACACCCATCAGCTCGCGGAGATGTTTGAGGCCGCGTGTTGTCACGCAGTCTGGAAATTCTGCAACGCCATCCGCTCGGCGCAACAGATGGCAGTTTTTCACCTCAACCCAAACCGGCGGCGTCCCTTCAACCACAAGATCAATTCGCGATCGCTCCGCACCATACTTGACTTCGCGTCGGCGTGGCACGTCGCCTGGAACCGAGGGTATCAATTCGGCCGCAATCGCCTCTTCGGCAAGACGATTGGGGTGATGCGTGTTGATCCCAACCAGCGTCTGACCTTCTGGCCCCGGACATTCCACAATTTCCAAAGTCCAGGCGAGCTTCCGCGCGGGGTTTTCGGCGCGGCTGACCCAACAGGGTGCGCCCGGCGGCGCCACACCCAACATCGCCCCCGGATTGGGGCAGTGAACGGTCGTTTGGGTGCCGTCCTCAAATTCGACGTCGGCCAAAAATCGCTTATACCGCCGCAGCAAAGTGGCGCGGACGAGGGGGGCTTTAAAATCCATGCGGCGCCGCTTAATCGACTGAGTGTTAGATCGACAATGGCTGCCTCGCCTCAGCAGCTGATAAGGAGTTCGAATGCTCAGCGACGAGAAGCAAGAGCTACGCGATAAAAGACCGCGTGCGGCCATGATTGCGATTGGCGATGAGCTTCTGAGTGGTCGGACTCGCGATGCAAATATTCATACGCTCGCCAAATGGCTGACGGTGCGCGGTGTCGACTTGGTCGAGGTGCGCATCGTGCCAGATATCGAAGACGCAATAGTCAGTGCAGTGAATGCCCTTCGGTGCGCAAGTGACTTTGTTGTGACGTCGGGCGGCATTGGTCCGACTCACGATGATATCACCGCGGACGCCATCGGGACGGCTTTTGATGTCGAGGTTTCAGAGCGGGAAGACGCTCTCGAAGTCCTCAAGGATTGGTACGCAGCAAAAGGCGAGGAGGTCAACGATCGTCGTCGCCGAATGGCGCGGGTCCCAACAGGCGCGCGGCTGATCGCCAACAGCGTTTCAGGGGCACCGGGCTTTGTGTTGGAAAACGTCTATGTGTTGGCTGGGGTCCCCGCGATCTTCAACGCGATGCTGGAAGCGATCGATGAGGAATTTCCGCGGGGTGCGCTTTATATTGTCTATACGGTGACGGCAAAAGGGCATGAGAGCCTGATGGCTGAAGGTCTCATCGATATTGAGAACAAGTTCAGTGGTGTGAAGATCGGAAGTTACCCTGGAAAAAGCGGTGTTTCAGGTCAACTGGCGATCGTCTGCCAATCGCTCAATGCGGATGATGCCGCCGCCGCTGCGGAGGCGGTTGCCGCGCTTTTTCGTGAACGAGGCGCCGAGCCGAAGGTCGAGAAAGGATTCGCTGATGACCGAGAGGCGTGACATTCCCTCATCTGCCGCAGGTAATGCCGCGAAGACGGGCGATCGAGAACGCGAGCTGACCCTGCTTGGCTATGCGGGACTCATCCCATTTGTCCTTGGTGCTGCAACGGTTCTTGCTTGCCGTTTCGCTGGCGAGAACGCGCTTGCGGAAACGGCTGCGCAAATCGTTATTGCTTATGGCGGCATCATCGCCGCTTACATGGCGGGTATGGGCGCCGGCGCGGCGATTGCCCCGGGGGCGCCACTGTCCCGCGAGCCGCTCTTGTTGACCATGCTCGCAGCATTGGCGGCTTGGGTGGGCCTAAGCGGCATGGGATCGTCCCCTGCCTTCTGGCGGCCCTTAGTACTCGCGATTGTGTTTTGCGCATTGCTTCGGCGCGATCTTGGGGCGACGGGGCGGGGCGAATTTCCGGTTTGGTATGGTCCCTTACGCTGGCGTCTGACCATCGGCGCGGTGTCGAGCCTGTTTATCGTCGCCATCGGATTGGTTGGGTTCCCGCGCGCGTAACGACTTGCAGCGAAGGCGCACATCGCCTTAAGCGACCGGCCTTGGTCTCACCGCGGGCGTGGTGGAATCGGTAGACACACAAGACTTAAAATCTTGAGGCCTTTGGCCGTGCGGGTTCGAGTCCCGCCGCCCGCACCATTTCTTTGGCGCTACCGCCTTCGGCGACTTGAGCGCCGGTGCGGTTCGAG
>CAYFHK010000126.1:0-7789 GCA_964342585.1 uncultured Caulobacterales bacterium
GATGGCCGTGATCACCAAGATGCTGGCACGCCCCACGACGAAGAGGACGGCCAAGAAGAAACGCCGCGCTACGCCTTTGCGACCGCCGAACCTCAACAACCGCGCGAAACCCCGCCTTGGCGCCGCGAAGAGCCAGCACAGACGGCTGCAGCTCCCTCTGCCAGCATGGCGACCGCGCAAGGTGCTGAAACCGGTGACAAGGCGCCGTTCATTGCGCCGTTTATCCGCGAGGACATCGACAGGTCTGAGCGTCGCCAGAACGAGCGGCTTGATGCCTTGCGCGATGACATGCTGCGCCAAGTTCAGACGATGAAGAACGAACAAGCGTCGCGGCTCGATATGTTCATTTCGACGATCGACCGGAAGCTGGATAGCCTTGACCGGCGGCAGGCCGAATATGTCGATCGCCGTGAACCCTCTGGCGACGTGTCCCAACATGTGACGTCCCTTGGTGGACAGGTTAACCGCATTTCATCGGCCATTGATGGGCAGGGCCAGCGCATCCGGGCGATCACGCAAATTCTCGAAACACGCTTTGCCGAGGTCGGGCTGGTCTTTGATGAGATCAAAACGGTGCACAGCGAGATCAAATCGGTGCGCGAGGATATCGGGAAGACGGCAAGCGCTGTCACCGATGTGCGCGGTGATATGGACGAGGTGAAAGAGCATGTTGGCCGGCTCGAACGTGCCATTCTGGATCGGGCCGCGCAGGATAGCGCGACCACGGTGCGCCTCGCCGATGTGATCCGGGGCACCTTGCCAGATGGCAGCTATTCGTTTGCGGCGACGCTGGCGAATGGTGAAACCGCGGACTGCCTGATTTCCTTCGATGGTTTGAAGCAGAAAATCGCTATCGATGCGGGCTTCCCGATGGAAGCCTTCCATGAGCTGCCGTCACGGGATGCGGTGCGTCGCAATCTGCCGCAAGCCAAGGCCGCTGAGGACAGCTTCCGCCGCGGGATCTTGCGCTCCATCTTGGAGGCGGCAGATCGGTGCATCGCGGCGCCCGAAACCGCCGATAGCTGCCTGCTCTTTCTGCCGTCGGAAGCCGCCTATACCATCTTGCACGATCGCTTCCCTGATCTGGTTCGGGACAGCCAACGGGCGCGCGTCTGGCTTTGCTCGCCCTCGACGCTGATGGGCACGCTGAACCTGATCCGTAACCTCTTGCCAGATCAGACCGATCTCAAAGCGCGCGTGGAGAAGGCTGAGGAGGCGAAGGAGAAAGCGGCAGAGGATGCGCGGCTGCGGGACGAGGTGGCAGCCTTGCGCCGGCGCGCAGCCGGCCTTGCCGAAGAGCTCGACCGAACCCGCGGCACGCTTCGCGATTTGATCACTTCAACGGAAAAGCTGAGCGCGGCTGAAGACATTCTCGCTGCCGAACCAAGCTTTGAAGAGGCACAAGGCAGCGAACCAGAGCGCGAAGACGACGAGATTGAAGGGCTGAAATTCGAAGGAACGCCGGAGTGGGAAGAACAAGACCAATCCGATGAGCAGTTCTCTAAGGCGCTCACGTCTCTCTTCGATGACGATAAGACCAACACGCTAAGATAGCGCACACGTCGAAACGCTCATTCTTAAACAATGAAGGCGGCCTTAACGGGCCGCTTTCTTTTTGTTTGCCTGTGTTAACCAAAAAGTTGCTGCGTTGGGAATTTGTTTACCCTGTTCAACGACCTTTTATCGCCAAAACAGGTCGTCAGGGTATTGAAGGATTGCGTCACAACTCCCGCCTGAAACGGAGGCTAGGGTTAGCTTTGCGGCGCGTTGTCACAAAGCAACAATGCACGCTCAGTGTGACGGAGATGTGACACAAATTTGCGTTCTTTGGTTGCGCCGCGAGAAAGTCTGCGATTAAGGTTCACCGCCGGGATAAGCGAGAGAAAATGAAACTCATTACCGCGATCATAACGCCACAAAAGCTCGACGACCTTCGTGAGCGCCTGTCGGGCTTGGCCGTGACGGGGCTGACCGTGAGTGACGTTCGCGGCTTTGGTCGTCAGAAAGGCCACAAAGAAGTCTACCGCGGCGCCGAATACGAGGTGCAGTTCACAGCCAAGGTGAAGGTGGAAATTGCCGTTCCGGCGACGCTTGAGGCTGAAGTGATCGAAGCCATCGTCGATGTTGCGAACACGGGCAAAATTGGGTCTGGGAAGATTTTCGTTCAATCACTCGAAAAAGTCGTTCGCATACGCACCGGCGAAACCGATGAGCGCGCGTTGTGATCGCAAATAAAGGAAAAAGAATGAGCCTGCGCCAACCAACGAAATGGGGCTTAGTCGGGGCTGCTGCGGCTGCTGTTATCGCAGCGCCAGCTTACGCACAGGATGGTGCTGAACTGGCATTTGTACTGAACAGCCTTCTCTTTCTGATCGGCGGCTTCTTGGTCATGTTCATGGCCGCAGGCTTTTGCATGCTCGAGGCAGGTCTCGTTCGCTCAAAGAATGTGGCGGATATCTGCCTCAAGAACATCTCGCTCTACGCCCTCGCCGGCATCATGTATTACGTGGTTGGCTATAACCTCATGTATGACGGTGTCGAAGGCTTCATCGGCTCCTTCAGCATTTGGTCGCCATCCGAGGTCGCGGGCGATGAGACGATTTCGCTGGAAACCGGATATGCCGGTGCGTCGGACTGGTTCTTCCAGATGGTGTTCGTGGCCACGGCTGCGTCGATCGTGTCGGGTGCGGTGGCCGAACGCGTGAAGCTCTTCGCGTTCCTCATCTTCACACTGATTTTGACCGGCTTGATCTACCCCATCCAGGGCGCCTGGACGTGGGGCGGCGGCTTCTTGAGCAATGCTGGCTTTAGCGATTTTGCCGGGTCGACCATCGTGCACTCTGTCGGGGGCTGGGCGGCGCTGACCGGAGCCATCATCATCGGCCCGCGCGCTGGCAAATATGTCGCCGGCGGCCGGGTCAATCCGATGCCGGGGTCCAACTTGCCGCTGGCCACGCTTGGCACCTTCATTCTTTGGCTCGGTTGGTTCGGGTTCAATGGCGCATCGCAGCTCGCGCTGGGCTCAGCGATAGACGCGGTGGCCGTGTCGCAGATCTTTGCCAACACGAATATGGCCGCGGCCGGCGGTGTTGCCGCAGCGTTGGTCCTCACCAAAGTGCTCTACAAAAAAGTTGACTTGACCATGGTCTTGAACGGGGCGCTCGCGGGGCTCGTGTCGATCACGGCTGAGCCGCTCGCGCCGAATGTCGGCCAAGCAATCCTGATCGGGGCGGTGGGCTCTGTGATCGTGACGCTGGCTATTCCGATGCTCGACAAGGTCAAAATTGACGATGTGGTTGGCGCCATTCCGGTGCACTTGATCGCGGGCATTTTCGGCACTTTGGTTGTGCCGCTGACGAATGGTGATGCGAGCATTGGCGCGCAGCTCTACGGCATTGTTGCGATTGCTGCATGGGTGATCCCGACGAGTGCGCTCGTGTGGTTCATCTTGAAAATGACGATCGGCGTGCGGATGAGTGAAGAGGATGAGATCGCCGGTGGTGATGTCTCAGAGCTCGGCCTTGATGCCTATCCAGAGTTTGTCGAGCGCTACAGCTCAGGCGCTGGTGCGTCGTCGCCTTCGATGGCGCAAACATCGGCTTGAGGGGGCTGCTTGGTTGATTAATGCGTGTTGAAAGGGATTCGGCACGTAGACACGAATTACGAAATTCCGTCCCCGAACAAGCGGGGGTCGGTTGGGGCGATGCGAAAGCATCGGGGAATGTCACTGACATAAAGGAGAAGGGTGATGAAACTGAAGCTTGTACTATTCTCGGCGGCGTCTCTGGCGTCATTGGGCGCAATGGGCGTTGCAAACGCACAAGACAGCGCGTTTTCGGTCAGCGGTAACGTTGCACTCGTCAGCGATTATCGCTTCCGCGGTGTGTCGCTGTCTGACAATGCGCCGGCGATCCAAGGTGGGTTCGATGTGGGTCACACGTCTGGCCTCTATATCGGGACTTGGGCGTCCAGCATTGACAGCTTGACGGGTTCTGACGGTCGTACGTCAGAAATGGAACTCGACATCTATGGCGGTTATGGTTTTTCCGTCGGTGAGCTGAGCTTCGACCTCGGTGCTCTGGGGTATCTCTACCCAGATAGCGCTGGCATCGACTACTACGAAATCTACGGTAGCGTCAGCGGCGGGTACGATGTGCTCGGCTGGACTTTGGGTGCGGTTTACTCACCTGAGCAAGACAACCTCGTAGACGGTTCGGGCGACGAAGACGATCTCTACTACGTCTACGGCGACCTCGGCATGCCACTTGGCGACAGCGGCTTCAGCCTCAGCGCTCACATCGGTTACGAAGACGGTGCTTATGCCGTCGAGAAACTCGACTGGAGCCTCGGCATTGCAGCGAGCTATTACGGCCTCGACTTCGGTCTGTCCTATGTCGACACCGACACCGATGCAAACCTGGGTGACCTCGGCGATGCCGGCGTCGTCTTCTCGATCGGTAAATCGCTCTAACGTACTTCGCCGCACGCTCATCTGTTGGGCATGCGGCGAATTGAGCGATCATCGTTCAAATAACAGCGCCTCGTGGACACATCGTCCTCGGGGCGCTATGCGTCTCAGCCCTGCTGATGACTGGAAGTCATGCCATGACGAAGATGTTGAAATTTGTGTCCGTTGACCGCCAGACGCCCGAGAAGCGTGCGGCTGAGCTGCGTCGCCGTGACTTTGAAGAAATTTATGACCGGTTCAAAGTCGGCGAAGCCATTAAGCAATCATCGCGTTGCTCACAGTGCGGCGTGCCGTTTTGCCAGTCGGGCTGCCCGCTCAAAAACAACATCCCAGATTGGTTGATGTTGGCGGCGGAAGAGCGGCTGGAAGAGGCCTATGAGGCTTCCACCGCAACATCGACTTTGCCGGAAGTGTGCGGCCGCATCTGTCCGCAAGACCGCCTATGCGAAGGCGCCTGCGTCATCGAGCAATCCGGCCACGGCACCGTCACTATCGGCGCTGTCGAGCAGTTCATTACGGACACGGCGTGGGAACGCGGCTGGGTCAAGCCCATCGAGCCAAAGCACGAGCGCACGCAATCCATCGGGATTATCGGCGCCGGCCCTGGCGGGATCGCGGCCGCCGACCGTCTCCGGACCGAAGGCTACCAGGTCACGATCTATGACCGGTACGACCGTGCGGGGGGTCTGCTCACCTATGGGATTCCGAACTTCAAACTCGAAAAACACGTCGTGGACCGCCGGATCGAGCGCCTGGTCGCTGCTGGCGTGACGCTGCATCTCAATTGCGAAGTTGGCCGCGACATCACCTTTGAAGAGCTGCGCAAGCGGCACGAGGCGATCATCATTGCGACGGGCGTTTACAAGGCCCGCGATTTGACGGTACCGGGCGCAGGCGAAGGCGGCGTCGTGGCGGCCCTCGACTTCCTGACGGCGTCGAACCGCCATGGGTTCGGTGATGACGTGCCCGCATATAAATCCGGCGAGCTGAATGCCGAAGGCAAAAAGGTTGTCGTCCTCGGCGGCGGCGACACGGCGATGGACTGCGTGCGCACGGCGATCCGCCAAGGCGCCACCTCTGTTTCCTGCCTCTATCGCCGCGATCGGGCCAACATGCCTGGCTCCGCGCGAGAGGTGGCAAACGCCGAAGAAGAGGGCGTGGGCTTCACGTGGCTCACCTCGCCAAAAGCTGTCCTTGGCGGCGGCAATGGTCCCCTCTCGGTGCGCGTCGCGCATATGCGACTTGGGGCACCTGATGCGAGCGGCCGCCAAGCGCCTGAAGAAATTCCTGGCAGCATTGAAGACATCGAAGCCGATCTGGTCATCAAGGCTCTCGGCTTTGAGCCCGAAGATCTGCCGACGCTCTTTGGTGTGCCCGCCTTGCCGGTGAGCAAATGGGGCACGGTTGTCGCGGACCCATCCACTTTTGCGACCCCGCTTGAGGGTGTATATGCAGTGGGCGATATTGTCCGCGGTGCCTCCCTGGTCGTATGGGCGGTACATGACGGCCAAAAAGCCGCTGCAGCGATCCACGCAAAATTGTCTGCCGCTGAGCGGCAAGCCAAACAGCCCGCCGAAATGGCGAGCGCAGGATAAGGCGAGCGCGCTCGCCGACCGTTCGAAAAATGAAAAGCCGAAGCGTGCCTTTGTGCCATCGGCAGAACTGACAAAGGGGCATGCGCAGGTATGACCAATCCATGGCAGCGCCGCCGGCATTTGGCCGAGCACGGCCTTTATGACCTTCGTGACGAACGTGACGCCTGTGGCGTCGGCCTTATCGCGGCCATCGATGGCCAGCCGCGCCGCGAGGTGGTGGTCAAAGCTATCGACGCCCTAAAGGCCGTTTGGCACCGCGGCGCCGTCGCGGCGGACGGGCGTACAGGCGATGGCGCTGGTGTGCGGATTGGCATCAGCCAAGAATTCTTCAAAGATATGGCCGCGCGTGTTGGCGGCGCCGAGCCGGACCATGACGTCTGCGTCGGGATGATCTTTCTGCCGCGGACGGATTTCAACGCGCAAGACAAAGCCCGTGCGATTGTCGAAGCCGAGATCTTGCGGTTCGGGTTCTTGCTCTATGGCTGGCGGCAAGTGCCGGTCGACCCTTCCGTGATCGGCGAGAAAGCCAACGACGCACGGCCAGAGATCGAACAGATCTTGTTCGGCGACCCGAATGGACGTGATCCCGGCGATCTACAGCGTGTGCTTTATCTCATCCGCCGTCGGATCGAGCGGCGCGCCCGTCAGCTGGCGCTGCCCGATTTTTATGTTTGCTCGCTGTCACAACGAGACATCATCTATAAGGGAATGTTCCTCGCGGGTGACATCGATCGTTTCTACCTCGATCTGAGCGACGAGCGGTTCGTCTCTAGCTTTGCGATTTTCCACCAGCGTTATTCGACCAATACGTTCCCAGAGTGGCGGCTGGCGCAGCCTTTCCGCATGTTGGCGCATAATGGCGAGATCAACACGCTGCGCGGCAACCTCAACTGGATGCGTAGCCATGAGATCAAGATGGCGTCGAGCGCCTTTGGTCCGTATGGCGATGATGTAAAACCCGTGATCCCGCCAGGGGCGTCGGATTCTGGCGCGCTGGATGCGGTGTTCGAAGTGCTCGTGCGCGCCGGCCGATCTGCGCCGATGGCGAAGGCGCTTCTCATTCCAGAGGCCTGGTCGAAGCGTGATGCGATTATGACGACCGAGCGCCGTGCGCTTTATGAATACTGCAACGCCGTGATGGAGCCGTGGGATGGCCCCGCCGCGATCGCGGCCTTCGATGGTCGTTGGGCGATTGCGGGGCTTGATCGCAACGGTTTGCGCCCGCTGCGCTATGCGATCACGGAAGATGGTCTTTTGGCCGTTGGCTCGGAAACGGGCATGTGCCCCTTGGGCGATAAGCGCGTCTTGCGCCGCGGCGCTGTGCCCGCCGGCGGCATGATCGCTGTCGACCTCGATGAGGGCAAATTCTACGACTCCGACACGATCATCGGGCATTTAACGGCCGCTCATCCGTATCAAGAGTGGCTGAAGAATATCGTCCAGCTCGATGAGATCGTGGGCCCAGGTCCCGAAGATCGTCTCTTCGTGGAGAGCGAGCTCAGCCGTCGGCAGTATGCAGCCGGGTATTCGGTTGAGGATTTGGAGCTCATCCTTCGTCCCATGGTCGAAGAGGGTAAGGAGGCGATCGGCTCAATGGGCGATGACACGGCTATTGCTGTGCTGTCGAAGCAATATCGTCCGCTTTCGCACTTTTTCCGCCAGCGCTTTAGCCAGGTGACAAACCCGCCCATCGACCCTTTGCGGGAAGGGCGCGTAATGAGCCTGA
>CAYFHK010000127.1:0-7663 GCA_964342585.1 uncultured Caulobacterales bacterium
GGGCGCGGATCTCGGCGGCGGCCTCTTCGAACTCACAACAGACGACAACCTGGTCTTTTTCTAGCGGGACGCTGACGACCTCATCAGATGGAAACCCACAATCATTAGGTTGACCGTGGGATGGATCGCAAACCGAACGTCCCGCCGGAGCGCTTGCAAAGCGGCCGAATACGTTTTGGAGCAAGACAATAACCATCAGATCAGCCCTCCTGATGGCGGGCCTGACTTCACCGACGGCCAACTGGTGCAGGCTTGCGCCAAGCATATGTTGTTACGTTACGCCAATGCACCTGCAGACAGAACTCTTGCCAATCCAGGCGTACAACCCACTGAATAACATGCAGAGGACTCAATGATCCTCAAAGAGGAGTTCTCGTTTTTCCCTCGACATATTCTCTTTAATTACTTATATAGGAAAATATATCAGCTTCAAATTTCTCGTGAAATTGACAGACAGATATTTCCCTACTTCGCAACAACAGCGAGAGCTGATCGAAGCACCTACTATCCTATTTTTTCAGCACATGGCGATGTTTCCAAAATACCGGCTATAGAGAGACCTGCTTTCAGTACAAGTGACGCTTATCAACGCTCAAAATTTGTCGGCGAAGAGATCCCGCGAGACGCAATGGCTCAAGGTGTGTTGGCGTCGACAATTCTACGCTTGGGCGCTCATGAGCTCAGCGAGTCACGATTTTTAAAGCTTCTTAAGCCCATAGCAGTGGGCAATGCCCATATGTTCGGCTCAAGTGAGATGCCCACCATATGACTTATGTAGACGCCATGGTGCCCAAGCTGGTTTTAGTCGACGCGCATCGAGCGTTGATCGGCCGGGCCTTACCGACCAGACTCGAACCGCGGGCGCCGTTGATTAGGGGGCTGACGTGGACCGCCGCCTTGGATTGGACCAAGAGCCGCCACTGTCCCGCCAGTACCGCGGCTTACGCATAGTGGAGCCATCCATGGCGGACGCTTTCATGGCGAATTCTCTTCCGGCGAATGTTCCGGCCGACATCGGTTCCTGGCAGGCGGATCTCGATCCGTCGACGGAGCGATATGCCGCGCGCTTCGCAGGGCCGGTAGGGGAATGGATGCTGGCTCGCCAGACAGAAGCTCTGATGCGCTTCGTCGCGCCTTGGCCTGGCGCGACGGTGTTGGATGTCGGCGGCGGACACGGCCAGACCGCGGCGCCGCTTCTCGCCGCGGGATATGACGTGACTGTGTTGGCGAGCTCCGAAGCCGCGCTCGGCCGCGCGGCGGCGCTCCCGGGAGTGAAGACCGCGATCGGGCCTCTGACCGATCCGCCCTTTCCCGAACGGTGTTTCGACATCGTCGTCTCCTTTCGGATGATGGCGCATATCGGCGACTGGCGACGCTATCTCGCCGGCCTCGCCCGAACCGCGCGCCATGAGGTGATCGTCGATTTCCCGATCCCCGGCAGCGCGAACGCGCTCGAACCCCTTCTCTTCAGACTGAAGAAGCGCCTCGAAGGCGATACGCGACGTTATGCGATGATGCGGCGCGACGAAGTCCGCGAGACCTTCGAGGGCCTAGGTTTCAAGTCAGTCACATCGGTCGGGCAGTTTGTCTTACCGATGGTGCTACATCGATTGCTCAACATGCCCAAGGCCTCCGAAACGCTCGAAAAGGTCTGCGCGGAACTTGGTCTGCTCAATCTCACCGGATCGCCCGTCGTCATGGCGGCGCAGACCATCGTTTAACCGGACTTGCGCCCGCCATCCGTCCATTTGCCGTTCCGCTGCAAAACCGGCTTATGTAAGCTGAGATTGATCCGCGATGATTGAATCGCCTGTCGGCTATAGCGCGCTAAGAGCGGCGGAGGTTGAACTAGTGAATGGCATGAAGCCACTCGTTTATCTGAACGTCATCTGCGATCTGCAACGTTGCAGATAAGAAGCAGGAAGGCATGACAGGACAAGCATCTCCCTCATCCGTTAACGCCCCCAAATACCTCGTAACCGGCGCCGCCGGATTCGTCGGGCGTCATCTCATAACGCATCTGGCCTCACAGAACGTCCGGCTGCGCGCCATGGTGCGTAGCGCCGCGCAGGCGGCGGACCTGGAACCGCTTGTCGAAGACGTCGTCGTGGCGGATCTGACAAAGCCGGAAACCCTCGCTCCGGCTGTGGATGGCGTCGCCGGCGTCTATCACATCGCCGCGCTCTTCAGGAGCGAAAGCGCCAACGACAGCGTCTTCTGGGATGTAAACGCGCACGGCGTTCGCAACATGCTTGACGCGGCGATAGAGGCGGGAGTGGAGCGTTTCGTCCATTGCTCAACCAACGGCGTGCACAGCCATATCCCTAACCCGCCAGCGGACGAGACCGCGCCGTTCAATCCAGGAGATCTCTATCAGGAGACCAAGCTGGAAGGCGAAAAGATCGCCATGCAGTATTTCGAGGAAGGGCGGATCCATGGCGTGGTTATCCGACCGACCATGATCTGGGGACCGGGAGACCGACGCACGCTGAAGCTCTTTAGAATGATCGCCAAGCGCCGTTTCTTCTATGTCGGCACAGGAGAGGCCCTGAATCATTGGGTGGATGTCCGTGATTTGGCGAATGCGTTCCAACTTGCAATGGATGCGCGTCACCTGAATGCGGAAGCCTTCCTGATTGGCGGCCGCGAATATATCTTCATCAAAGAATTAGCCCAGAAGATAGCCGATCAGCTCAACGTGCCGGCGCCTTGGCTCAAGCTGCCAGTCTGGCCAATCATGAAGCTTGCCTATGTATGCGAGTTAGTCTGCAAGCCGATCGGCGTGGAACCGCCGCTCTTCCGCCGGCGCGTCGCCTACTTTCTGAATGACCGCGCCTACGACATCTCAAAAGCCGAACGCATGCTCGGCTACAAGCCGAGCCAAGACATCGCTGGCGAGGTCAACGACATCATCGCCTCCTATCGCAAAAATGGCGACCTTCCGTCCCTTGTCGCTTGAGGAAAACGAGTTGCGCAGCGCCCTCGCCCGACCAAACATTCCAGCGGGGGCCGCTACCTTGGCAATCGTTGTCCGAACATATGTCGGGCGCGCTGCGGGCAGTCCGACGCCTTCATCTCCATTCCTTCGGGGCTACGGACCGCGAAGTGATGCCACCCTCTGAACTTGGCGCGGCAGAGACCCGCTGGACCGCCCCAGCAAGCTCCAAATCAACATTTGTTTTCGCGGTCCTTGTCTTCGTACTCGCTCTCACTACTCGGATAGCGCTGCTAAACTATCCGCCGATTTACGACGAACTTTACCAGATGCTCCCAGCCCAGTCCTGGCGCGTCCAAGGTGATTTCGCCGTGCTTGACGGTGTCTACGACCGAGCGATGATTTTTACGCAGCTCATCGCTCTAGCCTTTGATCTTTCTGGTGACGACGGCGTGGCCGCGGCGCGATTCTGGCCCTCCACCGTTCCTGGCGCTCTTCTGGTCGCTTTAGTCTTCGCGTGGACACGCGCATCCGTCGGTATCTTTGCCGGGTGGGTGGTTGCAGTCTTCATGCTGCTCTGGCCGAACGGAATCGAACTCTCGCAGTATGCTCGTTTTTACGCGCTGCATGGTCTCGCCTTCGTGGCGGGCGCTCTGGCTCTTTATCGTGCTCTTGAAAAGCCTATCAGTCTGGCGGCTAGCATATTTTGGGGCTTGATCGCCGCCGCCTTTTTCCTCTTTTCGGCTAAGCTTCAACTTTCAACTGTTGTCGGCCTAATGGGCCTATCGCTCTGGATATTGATCGCCCATTTGCCCAACTGGCTACGAGTCAGGCCTTGGCTCTGGTGGTTTTTCGCCGGCGGCGTGCTCCTCGTCGCAGGCGTCCTCGCAAGTGGTGCGCTGACGGAAACCCTTTCCCTGCTCTGGTTCACTTTTCGCTGGGAGCCATGGCCGGCGGTTGGCGATACATTCTTCTATCACAGGATTCTGCGCGACAATTATCCGACGTTCTGGCCGCTCTTACCGGTGGCAGTATTGGTGGCGCTCGCTGTCCGCCCACGTCCGGCCGCTTTCTGCGCAGCGCTCTTCGCAACCGGTTTTACAATCCATTCTTTTGGGGGGCTCAAAGGCTTACGCTACCTTTATTGGGTTATGCCTTTCTTTTTTGTGCTGTGGGCGATCACGCTCCAAGCATTGGTTCCTCTCCTCGCCGCCACCCTTTCACGGTTTTCATGGCAGGCCCTATCACCCTACACACCTCGGCTATTGCGCCGACGAATTGCTGTGACGGCGTTGATGCTCGCAGCCACTTTTCTGTTTGCCGCCAACGCAGCCTTCGAACGGAGTATCAATTTGACCATCGGCCAGCCAGCCGACAGTCTTCTTGGCAAGCCACGCTACGCTTGGCCCGATGCGCCGGCGCTCTTGCATCCTTGGCTAAAGGATGGGGCATTGATAATTACTTCCGAAGAAATGCTCGCGATAGAATATCTTGGGGATTTTGACCTCGCCTATAATAAACCTCGCTTTTCGGAGTTCGCCTACTCAATGGGCCCTAACACGCCTCCATTTACAATAGATCGGCGCACCGGGCGTCCGCTGTTTGGCGATTACAATGATCTTGAGAGGCTAATGCGCTGTGCGCCGGTCGGTCTTGTTGTCGCCAACGCATCATGGCTTATCGGAAGCGACGCCACCCGCCTGACAGTTGCAGCTGCCGAGACGGGGGCTACGGTTCAGGCCGAGACAAAAGGTGGAACCGCGCTTCTTGCTTGGCGTCGCTCGCGGACAACGCAATTGGATGGTTGCGAAACACTAATTCCCCCACCGGACGATCGCGCCGCGACACGCATACTCTCCGGCGCCCGCCGACCGGCGATGGTTTCCATCCCTGATGCAACGATAGAAAATGGTGCTGTTGATGCTGCATCGCCAAAGTCATGAAACGCTTGGCGCTGGAGCAATAGTGGCGATTGACTGATCCACAATCGTCGGAAAAGCGCCATGGTTTCGATGCAATTGCGCATACTGCTTGAATCCTATGGCACCGTGGCATGTGGATGTGATGCGCAGTTGAGGCAAGAGTGCTTGTGACGTGTTGGGCAAACCCTTGACGAGAAATCACTCTGCGTCGCTCGACGCCAAGTCAATCGGATAGAGAGTAATATGACGATCGGGATTGCTTACGTCGGATGCGGGTATGTAGCCGATTTCTACCAGCTCTGCCTGCAGAGCGTGTCGAGTCAAATAACATTGGTGGGTGTTTACGACCACGACCCGAAGCGATTGGCGGATTTTTCCCGATATCACGGCGTTCGGTCCTACGGCGACCTTGATGAGTTACTAACGGACGCTGATGTTAAGATCGTTCTCAACCTGACAAACCCATCGTCGCACTACGCTATCTCCAAAGCCTGTCTCGAAGCTGGAAAACACGTCTATACCGAGAAGCCGCTCGCGATGGAGCTCGACCATGCGCGGCATCTCCTTCAGATCGCCGAAACCCACGGATTGGAGATCGCCGCGGCGCCTTCGAGCGCTCTTGGAGCCGCGGCGCAGACCCTATGGCGGGCGGTTCGGGAAGGCTTCGTGGGGCGACCACGGCTTGTCTATGCCGAAATCGACGACGGCCTTGTCCACCGCATCGGTTGTGAAAATTGGCGATCTGTCTCCGGCGCTCCTTGGCCGGCGGAGGACGAGTTCCGCACCGGATGTACATTGGAGCATGCAGGCTACGCCGTCTCCTGGATGGCCGCGATGTTCGGTCCGGTGCGTCGTGTGGTGAGCTACTCTTCGCTTCTTTTGCCCGACAAAGGCGCGATGACGCCGTCAGATTACACGACGCCGGATTTCTCCGTAGGTTGCCTCGAATTCGATGGCGGCGTCGTCGCCCGCGTGACGAACAGCGTCATCGCTCCTCACGACCACGCGCTAAGAATCTTCGGGGAGAAGGGGGGGTTAACCGTCAGGGAAATCTGGGATTTCGCCGCGCCGGTCGAGTTCCAGCCCGTTCTTACGACACGGTTTTCGCGTCTCATTGAGAAGAAGACCGGATATCGCTCGACAAAGACCCTCCGTCCTGTCCGCAAGGAACGTTTCGCGCGACCAACCGGGGGAGCGAACATGAACTTCATGAGGGGCGTGGAGGAGATGGCGGAGGCGCTCGACGCTGGGCGACGGCCGCGTCTCGCCGGAGATTTCGCACTTCACATCACGGAGGTCGCTCTCGCGCTTCAGCATCCGGAGCGCTTTGGGACCGATTACGAAGTTTCTTCCACTTTCGCGCCGATGGCGCCGATGCCATGGGCGGTCTGAACCGCCGCGGCGCGTATTCGATCCATCGTCTCCATAACCGCGACGGTATCTGAGAGCGGGGCGACAGGGCTCTCGATCTCACCCGCCGCAATCCTTCGCGCGACTTCCTCCAGCTCGAACTGCAGGCCCTCACCCGGAAAACCGCCGCGAATCGTGCGACCGTCATAGCCGAGCAGACGACGCGTCGCAGCCCGCGCAAACGGCCAGAGGCCGGTCCGCTTCAGAGCCATTTTCGCCAACCCATCAGGCTTGGGCGTCGCCGCCGCCGGCGGCGCGGCGAACGTCATGACCCTGGCGCGGGCGGCTTGCTGAAAGGGCGGATCGACTGCGACGCGACCCGAAGCGCCAACAATCTCGAGACCGTTGGTCAGAGGGGCGTCATGGCTTGCCGTCACTTCTGCAGCCGCGTCCGCATAAGTCAGAAGCGCGGCGATCTGTCGATCAATGCCGCTCAGCCCCTCGATGACGTGAGCTGAGATGGCGAGAGGCGCGCCGAGAAAAAGATGCGCCATCGAGACGCCGTAGATCCCGAGATCGAGAAGCGCGCCGCCGCCAAGCGCGGGGTCGTTGAACCGGCTCGCCGGGTCGGTCGGGGCCGGGAAGCCGAGCGCGGCGCGCACCAGCGTCGGGCGGCCGATCCCGCCGGCGTCGACGATCCGCTTCGCTTCGGCGATCACGGGCAGGAAGCGGGTCCACATCGCCTCCATGCAGAAAACGCCGGCCGACCGGGCGGCCTCGGCGATCTCGCGCGCCTCGGCGGCGTCGAGCGCGAAGGGTTTCTCGACGAGGACCGGCTTGCCGGCCCCGATGGCGAGGAGCGCGTGGTCGCGGTGGAGCGCGTTCGGCGTCGCCACGTAGACCGCGTCGACCTCCGGATCGGCGACGAGCGCTTCGTAGGTTTCATGGACCCGGGCGCCGCCGAACCGGGCGGCGAAGGCGGCGGCCCGGGCCGGATCGCGCGAGGCGACGGCGGCGAGCCGGGCGGAGGGCGCGTGGGCCATGTCGGCCGCGAGCTTCGCGGCGATCGTCCCCGTGCCGAGAACGCCCCAGCGGACCGTCGCGGTCACGCCGGGCGGCTCGCGGTCGGCGCCAGATTGGGCCGGCGGCTCACGCGTCCCTGAGCACGCTGAAGGCGACCCAGACCTCCTGGTCGCGATCCTCGCCGTCAAGCACCCGGAACTTGCCCCAGCCGCCCTGGCGTTCGAGCAGCAGGAGCCCGGTGTCGCCCGGCAGCTGCAGCAGCACCTCGGCGTCGGTCGACGGCGCGGCGCGGGCGTTGACGAGAGAGAGGCGGACGGCGTGGCTCGCCGTGACGGGTTCGGGCGCCGGGGCGGCCGTGGTCCGGGGTGGCGTCGCGTCTGTCGCGGCCGGGTCGAGGGCGGCCGTTGTCTGAGCCGCCGCAGATGAGGTCGCC
>CAYFHK010000128.1:0-7659 GCA_964342585.1 uncultured Caulobacterales bacterium
GCGTCTTCATCGGCACCATGAGCCATGAGATCCGCACCCCTCTCAATGCGATGCTCGGCTTCGCGCAAACGCTGCAACACAGCGATCTCACCCCAGAACAACGCCGGGATGTTCAGCTGATCCAGTCGTCAGGGCATCAGCTGCTCAGTATGGTGACGGATATTCTCGAACTATCAAAGCTCACCACAGAAAAGGTGGTCCCCGATCCACAACCCACCAAGGTTACTGAGTGGATGGAAGAGGTCATCTCCCCGTGGGTCGGAGAGGCGGAGAGCAAAGGTCTGCGGCTCGTGACACGTGTCTCATCCGATGTGGGCGAAAGCGCGCTATTGGATGCGAGACGGGCAGGCAAAGCACTTACGCAGTTGATTTCCAACGCCGTCAAGTTCTCCGAAAAGGGAGAAATCTCCGTTGAACTTTCTTATGCGCGTCAAGAGAGCGACGGCTTATTGATCACGGTGCGCGATCAAGGCATCGGCATCCCAGCCGATGCTTTGCATCGTGTCATTCTTCCGCTCGAACAAGTTGAATATGGGTCGGACCGGCGGTTCGATGGCGCCGGGCTTGGCTTGACGCTTGCGCATCATCTGACCAACGCCATTGGCGGCACGCTGACTATATCGAGCCGGGTCGACGTCGGTACTGTCGTGCGTCTTCTCATCCCAGCCACGGCCGCCGCGAGTGCGCCAGGGAAAACTGATAATCCCTCGAGCGAGGACACGCGCGTTCTGGCCCTTTCTACCGCGCGGGTTTTGGTCGTTGAAGACAATCGCATCAATCAATTGGTTATCGGACAATTATTGAAAATGCTCGATATCACACCTGAGTTTGCCAATGATGGCCATGAGTGTCTGGCAGCACTGGCAGCGGGTGAATACGACATCATTCTGATGGATAAGCACATGCCAGGCATGGACGGGGTTGAAGCGACGCACCGCATCCGCGCCATGGAAGGCTCGGTGAAGGACATACCGATTATCGCGTGCACGGCTGATGCAATGGACGGCGAGCGCGAAGCATTGCTCGCCAAAGGCTTCAGCGACTTCATTGCGAAACCGGTGAGCTTGGAAGACTTGCGGGCGGCGCTCAAGCGGGCACGCCGGGCGGGTTCTCAAACCCGGCCCGACCGCGTCGCCGCCTGACCCGTCGGGGCCTGTTTAAGGGCAGCACGGATCGCGTGTTGTAGCCGCGGCACCACCTCATCCTCAAACCACGGATTCTTTTTGAGCCATCCCGTGTTGCGCCAGCTTGGATGGGGCAATGGCAACATCAAGCGCCCGGTCTTTTCGGCCTCGGCAAATCGTTCGGCCCAATCTGCGACGGTCGCGGTCAGCGTTTTCTTCTGCAACGGCCCCAAATGCCATCGCTGCGCATACTGCCCCACAAGCAAGATCACGCGCAGCTTGGGCAGGACCTCAGCCATCACCGCCTCGCGCCAGCGTGCAGCACAGACTTTCGGCGGCGGTAAATCGCCCCCGCGTCCGGTCGGCCCCGTGCCGTCATAACCTGGAAAGCAAAACGCCATTGGGAGGATGGCGAGTTTTCCAGAGTCGTAAAATTCCGCCTCCGTCATGTCGAGCCATTGCCGCAGCCGCACGCCAGAGGGATCGAGAAATGGCTTGCCGCCTTGATGGGCAAGATTGCCCGGCGCTTGGCTGAAGAGGCCGATGGTGGGGTGTTCAGGCCACTGAAAAATAGGCCGCGCCTCAGGGATGATTCCCTCACGTTCGCAATGGCGACAAGCCGAGAGTGAGGCCTTCAACGCCGCCGCATCCATTGCAGCACTCATGCGACCGATCGGCGCCTAAAGCCCGGTCGCCTCTTCGAGGTCGATGTCCAGGATCGCCATGTTGAAGTCGTAGGACACTTCGTCCTCATCGTCGTTCCGGAAGAGAACACCGATGAATTCATCGCCCTTATAGACTTCGACCGAATCTTCTTTGTTCGGCCGCTGACGAATTTCCAAAGCTTGATCTTTGAGCCGCGCGCGAAGGAAGGCCTCGACCGCTTTGAAGTCAGATGTGTCCTCGTGGATTTCCATATTGAAATCATAGGAGAGGTCGTCCTCGTCATCATCGCGAACGAGAATACCGATGCATTCGTCACCGCGGCAGACCTCTGCCGTCTCCTGGTCGTTCGGCCGTGGCCGCACTTCAAGCTGGGTGTCACCGAAACGGAGCTGGAGGAAGGTCTGCAGCTTCGCGATTTCCATCAAGTTCATGAGGCTGTCCCCTGGTGGCTGGCCCGCACTTGCGTGACGCACACACGGCGCAGGAAGATCTGTCTTGGTCTTTGGTCGCAACTCCCGTAACGGGCAGGAGTGCTGACGCAATCAATTGAAGGAGCGGGTATGGCGGTTCATCGCGAAAAAGCCAAGGCCAAGGTCTCAATCGCGATTTGGGCCGCGCTCGGCCTGGCGGTCACGGCTTGTGGCGGCGCTCCTGAAACCGGCGTCAGCATCGAGCCGGGCTTTGTCCGCACACCGAGCGCAGGGGCGCCAGCAACCGCTGGCTATCTGACAATCACATCCGCAGAAGATGACCGGCTGCTGCGTGTCGCCACCGATCTCGCTAGAACCGTCGAAATCCACACCGTCGAAAACAACAATGGCGTGATGGCAATGCGCCCGGTGGATGGCATCGACTTGCCTGCTGGTGAAGCGGTCGCCCTAGCACCCGGCGGCTATCATCTCATGATCATGGGCCCAGCAGCCGAGATGGCCACAGCAGAGACCGTCACCGTCACGCTGACCTTTGAGAAGGCGGGCAGCCAGGTGATCGAGCTGCCGGTGCGCCGGACCGCCCCATAACACCCACTAAGCCGGCACGGCTTCCGCCGCGAACACCCCGCGCGCCACCGCCCGCGCCAGCACATCCGCTGCGGCGTTGCCGATCTCCAAGACGCCCAAGGTGTTCAATGGCGTCGCGGCCGCCTCTGCCGTGGACAGCGCGAAAATCGTATCCCCGTCGGTGGGGGCGTGAATAGGCCGGATGGCCCGCGCCAACCCATCCTGCGCCATGATGGCGACCCGCTGACAATCCGCGCGGCTCAAGGGAGCATCGGTGGCGATGACGGCAATCGTGGTGTTCTCGCGCGAGCGCCCTGCGAGCTTGGTGTCCGGCGGCATCCCAGTGATGCCGCTCGCGCTTGCCACACCTCGGCCGCCAAACTCCGCGCCCAGCTCAAAGGGCGCCGACCAAAACTGTCGCGTGCCAGGGACGTACGGGCTGCCAAAGCTGTTCACGGCCACAATCGCGCCCACCGTCCACCCCTCAGCCAGCTTGATACTCGCCGTGCCCAGCCCCCCAGGGTGAGCCCCTGCCCTTGCGCCTGTGCCCGCGCCGATGGCCCCGACCTCACTGCCATCACCCACAGCCGCCAGCGCTCCTCGCCCCAGATGGGCATAAGGCGGGGTTTCTCCCCACGCTTTGTTACCGCCATTATTCAGATCGTAGAGAATTGCCGCGGGCACGATCGGACTCACCGGCACCGCCGCATCGGCCACAAGCGAAAAGCCGCGCCGCTGGGCCCCAAGGGCCGCCGCCACTGCATCCGCAGCGCCGAGGCCATAAACGGACCCTCCAGACAGGACGATCGCATCGACCATGCCCACAAGACCTGTGAGAGCAAGCGCATCGGTCTCCCGTGTGCCAGGGCCACCGCCCCGCACATCTGCCGCCGCTACACATGCTCTCTCAGGCAGCACCAAGGTGACGCCTGTACGGCACGCAGAATCGGTGGCGTGGCCGACCTTGATCCCCGGCACGTCGGTGATGGCGTTTTTCGCTCCTGCGGTCATGCGATTGTCCTTTTTCTCGGTATCGGTAAGGTAAGCGCGTTTGGGAACACATTAGGGGACGAACACCGTGCGGAAACTGCTGAATGCCTGCTACGTGTTGGTTTTGCTCGCCGCCTGTGGCGAGGATCAAGGTCGAGCGCCCGATGACGTGGAAACCACCAGCGTGCCCGAGGCGGGCGCAATGGAACCCGCGGTCGGCGCCCCTGGTGAAACGGTGCCCTGGGTGGTGGTTTCGGCCGATCGCCGCGCCAGTGAGGCGGGCGCCGCCGTGCTCGCGCGGGGTGGGAATGCTATCGACGCTGCGATCACCGTCCAAACAGTCTTAGGTCTGGTCGAGCCGCAATCCTCAGGCCTCGGCGGCGGCGCTTTCATGCTCTACTACGACGCCAGCTCGAAGGCGGTAAAGGCTTATGATGGCCGCGAGGTCGCGCCCTTCTCCGCCGCACCCGATATGTTCTTGCAAGAAGACGGCACCCCTATGCCGTTCTACGATGCGGTGACCTCTGGGCTTTCTGTGGGCGTGCCCGGCGCCGTGGCGATGCTGTCCCTCGCCCATGCCGAACACGGCGTGCTCGAATGGTCTTCGCTCTTCGCCCCGGCCGAAACGCTTGCGCGCGACGGCTTTCAGGTTTCGCCGCGCCTGAACTATCTCCTGGGCCGCTTTACCAAATTCGCTGAAACCGAAGCAGCAAACGCCACCTATTACACCGCAGACGGAGAGCCTTTGGCCGAAGGCGCGACCGTGCTGAATACGGCGTATGCAGACACGGTGCGCGCCATCGCCGAGGGCGGCGCTGCTGCGTTCTACACCGGCGAAATCGCCGAACAGATCGTGGCGGCCGTGAACGCCAAAGCCGGCGAAGGCACGATGACGCTCGAAGATCTCGCCAGCTATCAACCGACAAAGCGTCGGCCCGTGTGCCTGGTGGCCCTGGCGCACGAAATCTGCAGCATGGGTCCGCCAAGCTCTGGCGGTGTGACGGTGCTGCAAATCCTCTCACTCTTTGAACAATCCATGGGCGATACCGACGCGCCCTCGGCAGAGGCATGGGCAAAATATCTTGAAGCTTCTCGCCTCGCTTTTGCCGACCGGAACCACTACCTCGCTGACCCAAGTGCCATGGGCGGCGAAGGCGTCGACGCGCGAGATATCGTTGAGGGGCTGATCTCAGCGCCCTATCTGGCCGATCGCGCCACCCTGATCGGGGATAGCGCGGCCGAAACCGTCGAGCACGGTGATCCGTTGGCAAACGGTTTCAATGATGAGCGCGCCGCCGATGCCTCGCCTGAGCTGCCCGGCACCAGCCATTTCTCGATCCGCGATAGCCAAGGCAATGTCGTCTCGATGACCACCACGGTGGAGTTCGCCTTTGGCAGCCATCTGATGGCTGGCGGCTTTGTGCTGAACAATCAGCTGACGGACTTCTCATTTGTGCCGGAAGTCGATGGCGTGCCCGTCGCCAATGCAGCGGCGCCTGGCAAAAAGCCACGGAGCTCCATGGCGCCCGTGATCGTGTTGGATGAGGACCGCAATCCGGTCATCGCGATCGGCTCTCCCGGCGGCCCCGCGATTATCGGCTATGTCGCGCAAACCCTTATCGGCGCGCTCGATTGGGATATGGATCTCCAAGCGGCCGTCGATATGCCGCGCCTCGTCGCCCCGCGCGGCAGCGTCATCGCCGAAGAAGGCATGGATCCAACGATGGTCACCGCCCTTGAAGACTTCGGCTACGACGTCACGGTTCGCGAGCTAACGAGCGGCCTCAATGGCTTCCGCCTCTCCGGCGATGATATCTCCATCGCCGCGGACACTCGCCGCGAAGGATATGGAATGATGGCGGAATAAGGCTGCCATATCGGGCTTTCAACTTCGGTCCTAAATGGCTAATGTATTCAGGCCATATCGCATTGGGGGGGGGGAATGGCAGAGCATTACGGCGACGAAGGCTTTAGTCTGGGAACGATCTTCCGTTTTATAGCGACGGTTGCGACCGTCATCGTCAGCGTCATTACGGCAGCCAAACTCATTTTGGAATTTGGGCTGCTCGTTTCTGACGTGGCTGACTTTTCATTGGACGTGCAAGAGGAAGTCGTTGTTTCCGGTGGGCTCCGCGTGAATGATGAAGCTTCCTACCTTGTTCTGCGCTGTGGTGATCCGGATGCCCCGCTTCTCATCGAGCAAGAACCGCCAGCGGTCGCCCGCCGGTTGCAGGCTTGTGCCGGGTTACCGATGGACAACTTGGATAGAAAGACACTCGCAGACGCGGACGTAGCGGATGCAATCCGCGACAAAGAACGTAGCCGGATAGACCGGAGTGAACGGTTGAACTACCGCATCACCGCGTTGAACGTCTCCAAACTGGGAGAGTACTCGATCTCGTCCGTAACAAAACCTACAGCTGTGTCAGTGCCGCAGGAGCAGGATATTCTGGAACCCTCCGCTCTGAGAACGATCGACGTCGAATACAACGAGCAAGTCGCAGCATGTCAGGAAGGACTACGGTACGTGTCGACTTATGCCGCATTCGACGGCTGTCAGGCAGTTGAGCGTGTCTATCGGGTCAAGGCCACGCAAACGACGCTTCTTAATCAGGCGGGCCAAGTCGCCGAGTAGTCAGTGCTCGCCCAGGCGTCAAAGCGCCTCTAATCGTGCCAACGCCGCCTCGAGCTTTTCGCGCGTCGCGGTGAAATCGGCGCGGCGGGTGTGCTGCTCCTCCACCACCTCAGGCGGGGCCTTTACGACAAAATTCTGATTGCTGAGCTTTTTATCGATCTTGTCGATTTCGCTCGTCGTCTTGTCGATATCCTTCGTCAGGCGCGCTTTTTCCGCATCGAGGTCGATGAAGTCGGCGATCGGCAAGGCATAAGTCACGCCATCGACCACGATCTGCGCCGCCCCCGCGGGCGCCGTGTCTGCCGCATCAATGGTTTCGATCCGGGCCAAGCGTTTGACGAGCTCTGAAAAATTGCCAAGGCGTTTGGTGAGCGCATCATCCGCGCCCACCGCGACGAGCGGCAGCCGCGCGCCAGGCGGCACGTTCATTTCCGTCCGTACAGAGCGGATTTCTGAGACGAGGGCAATCACCCAATTCAGATCCGCCGCCGCCTCGGAATTCTCAATGCCGGGCCCCTGCCACGTCGCGCGCATGACAAAGTCGTCCCGATCTGCGGTTTGCGCCCATAGCTCTTCGGTAACGAAGGGCATGAAGGGGTGCAGCAGGATCAAGATCCGGTCGAGTGTCCACGCCGCCGTAGCGCGGGTCTCGGCTTTGGCGGTTTCATCGTCGCCTTGAAAAACGGGCTTGGCGAATTCCAAGAACCAATCACAAAAGATATTCCACGTGAACTGATAAACAGCGGAAGCCGCATCATTGAAGCGGTAGGCTTCCAGCGCCTCGACGATCGCCCCCTCTGCGGCGCACACCTCATGGATGATCCACTGATTGAGGGGCAGCGACACACCGGCCGGATCGAACCCTTCGGGCACGGCGCATTCATTCATCTGGCAGAAGCGCGCCGCATTCCACAGCTTTGTGCGGAAATTCCGATACCCCTCGATGCGGCTATCGGCCAGCTTCACATCACGCCCCGGCGCGGCCATGGCCGCCAGCGTGAAGCGCAGGCTATCCGTGCCATACTCATCCATCTTGATGAGCGGGTCGATCACGTTGCCCTTCGATTTGGACATTTTTTGTCCGTGCTCATCGCGGACGATGGCATGGATATAAACATCCTTGAACGGCGCTTCCTTTTGGAAGTGCATGCCCATCATCATCATCCGGGCGACCCAGAAGAAGATGATGTCAAACGCCGTCGACAATGTTGCCGTCGGATAAAAGGTCTTTAGCTCCTCGGTCTCA
>CAYFHK010000129.1:0-7651 GCA_964342585.1 uncultured Caulobacterales bacterium
TCAGATAGGCCGGCAGTGTCGCGACGAGCGTCTTGCCTTCACCCGTCTTCATCTCGGCGATGTTGCCCTGGTGCATCGCCATACCGCCAATTAATTGCACGTCGTAGGGGCGAAGCCCTAAAGCGCGCTTCGCCGCCTCGCGGACCAGGGCAAAAGCCTCGGGCAGCAAGCTGTCCAGGCTCTCACCTTCCGCGTGGCGTGTCTTGAATTCTTCGGTCTTGCCTTTGATCTCCGCGTCGGACAGCGCCGCCATTTGCTCCTCGAGTGCACCGATGGCGGCGACCCGCTTTTCGAGCGGCTTGATGCGCCGGTCGTTGGCGGAGCCGAGGAGGCGAGAAACAAGGGACTTTTTGGCCATGTGTACGGGCTCGATTGATCTGCAACGTCAGGCGGGGCCCCTGCAAGACGAGGGCCCGGACGATGCGGTGGAACAGCGCAATTTGCGGTGGCGCACAAATAAGTAAGGCCCCCCAGGGTGTCAAATACAGGGGCATCGAACTGTTTAGGATTGACTCTTGCGCGTAACTTTTAAATCGCTGTTAACGATGATGGACGAATTCCAAAACAGCCCACGGGTGTCTGCGCCCAGTGGCCTCGAGCATGTCGCCATGGTGATCAATGCCGCGCTGGACCTGATCCATGTGCGCGACATCGTGGCGGCGGCCGGGGCCTTTATCCTCCTCGGTGCGGCAGCAGAACAAGCAGTCGCCACGTTCCCGCCGTCAAAAGAGGAAAGCGCCATCGCGGCGCAGGACCCCTTGCTCATGCAAGTTGGGTCCACCGCGATTCGGATGTCCGATGCAAGGGCACAGGCCGTTTTTTCTGCGAGCGTGCCAGCCTATGACCTGCCGCAGGAAATGCTCTTTGAAACGGGCGCTGTGGATGAGGTGGTCGATCAGGTCGCCTTGGCAGAGGCCGCGCTCGCCGAAGGCCTTGATGAAACCTTGGAAATCAAAGCGCAGCTCGCCCTGGCCCACCGCCGCATCCTCTCAACTGCGTATCTCGATCAGGTGGTGCGGAACAACGTCACCGATGAGGCGGTGCGTGAGGCCTATAATCGGGCGGTGCAAGCCGCCGAGAAGGATCAAAGCGTTTTCCTTCGGCGGATTCAGGTGGCAAGTCGCGATGAGGCTGAAGAGATTGTTGCCCGCATTCAACGAGGTGTTTCTTTCGATGAGATGGCCCGCCGCCGATCTTTGGATAATGAGACACGGGCGCGCGGCGGCCGGTTAGGGCGCCTCCGTCTCTCCGATTTGCCGCCCGCGATGGCCGAAGCCGTTGCCGAGCTGCCCCTGGGCAAGCCGTCCGCGCCGGTGAGGGGCGAAGCGGGCTGGTATGTTATGGCCGTAGATGCCCGCAGCCTTGTTCGCTTGCCGTCGTTGGAAGAGATGCGACCAAAAATCGAAGCCTCCTTGCGGTCCGAGAATGTGGCGAAGGCGGTTGCTGAGGCCCGCTCAGCTGTGCCCATCAGAGTGGCGGAACAACCGGTTTGGCGGCGCGAAGATCTCGCGCAGCGGCGATTGGCTGCCGCCGGCACGCTGAGCTGGTAAGGCTCTCAGCGCCGGGCGCGAAAAAAAGCTTGGTAAATTGCATTTAACGGCGCCCGTTACGGGCCTCTTTAATGATTTTGGCGACATTGGAGCGAAGGTGTGTCCGGATTGGTTCTCGTGAGTGCGGGCGCATTGATTGATCGCGATGGACGCGTGTTGGTGACGACACGGCCCGCGGGTCGGGATCATGCGGGCCTTTGGGAATTTCCCGGCGGCAAGCTCGAGCCTGGCGAAGCGCCCGAAGTGGCGCTGATCCGCGAGCTGGTTGAAGAAATTGGCGTGTCGACGGAGGCAAGCTGTTTGGCCCCTTTCGCCTTCGCGACCGACCCGAAGAGAGAGGAACCATTGGTGCTGATGCTTTTCGTGTGCCGCAAGTGGAAAGGCGTGCCGACCCCGTGTGAGGGTCAGGAGACGCGTTGGGTGCGGCCATCGGCATTGATGGATTTGGACATGCCACCGATGGACCGGCCCTTGGCGGCGCAGCTTCGCGATTTTCTGATGGAATTTTGACGGTCATGGCAGCGATGAAATTTCCCCACCAGCCTGGTCAGATGAGCACCCTTTTCTCGCGCTTTTTGCGAGAGGATGATGGCGTCACGGCCATCGAAATGGGCCTGACGCTGATGATCATCTCGCTGGCCATTCTTGTTGGCGGGTCAGCGGCCGGCGACGCGTTGAGCGCGTTTTTTAACGAGACCGCATCCGATCTGGCCGAGGCGTCACCATCCGGCGGTGAAGGCGGCGACTAACATCCGGTCTAGGAGCGGGAGTTCGGAGACGATTCTCTGATCGCCTCGGCCATCGAGGCCGTTGCGCTGCCCGGTTTCAGCGGTTTTGGTTGGCTTTTATGCGGGGCCCAACCGGTCAGCGCGAGAAGATCCACTGTCGCGCGCAATCCGCCCTCATCCGCTGGAAATTCGCGTTCATAATGCGCCGTGGCTGCTGCCACCACATCGCGGCGTAGCCCGCCTTTGCCGCCTTCAACTAGCGCCGCGGTCTCCCCGGTGCCGCGTAGGTCCGCAAATAATCGCGAAATATCTGTGTACGCGATATCGATCGGCACAATATCGGCCACCGGCAAGGCAAATCCCGCCCGTTGCAGGAGGCTGCCGCCGTCGCGCACGGCGACAAAGGGGAACATTCTGGGCGCAACGCGGCCAGTGACCATGGCCTCGGCTGTTCTCAGGCTTTCCCGCAATTCGCTCCCGGTGCGTTCGCCGGGGAAGAGGGCGATGAACAGCCCATCGGGTTTCAACACGCGCCGCGCCTCAACAAGCGCGCCGGGTAAGTCATTGACGGCGTGGAGCGCCATGACCGACGCAACTGCATCGAACTGTCCGTCTGCGAAGGGAAGGGCAGTGGGCGGAGCGACAATATCGATTTCGGGTGCAGGCAGATCATCGGCGGTCATTGCGTTGCCGACATCTGCTTTTTCCGTGAGGGCTTGCCGGGTGAGGGCTGCACCAGGGCCGTAAAACAACGCCTGCTCAAACCGCTTGAGCACGGTCTCAAGACGATCAACGATGTCTTCTGCCGCGCGCTGATGCACAAAATCATGGGCGGCAAAGCCAGACTGCGCCCGGCGGCGCCGCGCAAGACGGCTCGCGGTGTTGAAGATTTGTGGGGCTGGCGGTGGAGTCGGCGGCATGGGGAGAGCCTTTTTGCGTCATCAGTCTCCATGGGGATATGCGGCGTCGACTGGGCGGCGGCAAATCGCCTTTTGGACGCAAGCGGCGCCAAGGGTGGTCGATTTCGTCTTCCCGCCGCGCTGCCCGCTGACCGACGCCATGGTTTGGGCGAACGGAACGGTTGCGGCCCACCAATGGCCGGCACTCCACCTCTTCGCGGCGCCCTGGTGCCCGAAATGCGGCTATCCTTTCGCCGAGGAGGGCGAGGCAGATCTTCTTTGTGCGTCGTGTGCCGCTGGCCCCAGCCACGGTGAGAACCTGACCGCAAAAGGGCGCCTTGATCGTGTGCGCAGTGCGGCCGCCTATGATGATGCGTTGGCGCCCGCGATCCTGAAACTCAAATATGGCGATCGCCTGGACACGGCTGAATTCCTTGCGGGGTTAATGGCCCAAGCCGGTGGCGATCTATGGTGCAGCTCTGATCCATTGATCGTGCCTGTGCCGCTCCATCCGGCAAAGCTTCGCAAGCGGCGTTTTAACCAGGCCATGGTGCTCGCGCAGGCATTGGCAACACGAACGGGCCACGCGGTTACTTCGCGGGCGTTGCTGCGTCATCGGGATACGGGAACGCAGCAGGGCAAGAGCGCGAGCGGTCGTCACCGCAATGTGGCGGGCGCGTTTTCCGTTGGAGACGAGCGCTGGGTCAGGGGGCGAGATATCGTTTTGATCGATGATGTGCTGACCACCGGCGCGACATTGCTCGCTTGCGCCCGCACGCTTCGACGCGGCGGCGCCCGGTCGGTTTTCGCCCTCACGGTGGCAAGGGTCGTAAAAACCGACACGATTGCCATATAGCTACTGAATTTCGATGATGCGTCGCACCACAGCGGCGGTGGAGTGAAGCGTGATGCCTGAGATCAAAGTCTATACGACCCCCATGTGCCCCTATTGCAGTCGGGCGCTGAAGCTCTTGAACAACAAGGGCGCCGAATATGAGGAGATCCGTGCGGGTCTCAACACAGACCTCAAAAAAGAGATGATGGAGCGGTCTGGCGGTCGCCGGACATTTCCGCAGATCTTCATCGGCGAGACCCATGTTGGTGGATGCGACGACCTTTTCGCCCTCGAAGAGCGCGGTGAACTCGACAAACTATTGGGCGCCAATTGATGCTCAAGGCCGCGGTCATCCAAACGCGGACCGGGATCGACCGCGACGAGAATCTCGCGGCGGTGACGGATTTGATCCGCTCGGCAGCCGAGGCGGGCGCAGCGCTGATCTCGACGCCTGAGATGACGACGCTGCTCGATCAAGACGCCGCGCGCCTGCATGCTTCCCTGCAGGACGAGCAGGCGACCGACGAGGTGGCCCATTTCACTGCGCTTGCCGATGAGCTCGGCGCCGTTCTGCATATCGGCTCGATGCCTGTGCGTGTGGAGACCGAAAGCGCATCGCCGCGCATCGCCAACAGGGCCCACGTTTTCGCGCCCGGCAGTGGCCTGGTGGCGACCTACGACAAAATCCATTTGTTCGATGTCGACTTGCCGAGCGGCGAAGCGTGGCACGAATCGGCGAAGGTCGCCGGTGGTGAGGAGGCCGTACTGGTCGAGACTTCACTCGCGAAAATCGGCCTATCGATTTGCTACGATCTGCGCTTTGCGCACCTTTTCCGGGCCCTCGCGCAAGCCGGTGCCCAAATCCTCACCATTCCCGCGGCCTTCACGCGTTCCACAGGCGCTGCCCATTGGGAGGTGCTGCTGCGCGCTCGTGCCATTGAGACCGGCAGTTTCGTTCTGGCTGCGGCCCAGGGGGGCGTCCACGCAGATGGTCGGGCGACCTATGGGCATTCGATGATCATCGACCCGTGGGGGCGTATCCTTGCCGAGAAGCCCGATGAGGAGCCTGGCTTCTTGCTAGCTGAGCTTGATTTGACGGCCCTCGAAGATATTCGGGCGCGATTGCCCTCCCTGTCTCTTGACCGGCCGTTTCGGCTACGCACCTATAAGCAATTATCAAATACGCGTTGAAATGTGCCCATGGGCATGACTTTGAGGGCTGGTTCGCGAACAGTGCGGACTATGACCGCCAGTCGGACGAGAAGGCTTTAGAGTGCCCAGTTTGCGGCAGCGCCGATGTGTCGAAGGCGCTCATGGCGCCCGCCGTTGCCACCTCGCGTCGTCGCGAGGCCACGGCAACGGCTAAACTCGACGCGATGCGCGAGGCGTGGAACGAGGCGGCCGGGCGCGTGCGCCGCTATGTCGAAGACAATTTCGAAAACGTCGGCAAACGCTTCCCCGAGGAAGCGCGGAAGATCCATTATGGCGAAGCGCCAGAAAAGCCGATCTTTGGGCAAGCCAGCCCCGAGGATGTGAAAGAGCTTAAGGAAGAGGGTGTCGAGATCGCGCCTGTTCCGGTGCCCATGACCGATCCCGATACGGAAAAAACGAAGCTGAACTGACGGCTTTCTCACCCACTGCCTTGGCGGTGTAGCCGACCCATGGCAGACTGTGGTGATGGAAGCTGTCGCGCCTGCCACCCCCATACCCTCCGATAATGAAGGCCCGATTGCCGACCGCTCTGCGTGCGGACGGCGCTGGGTGCTGCGCGAAGCGCCGCAACGCCTCGTGGAGATGCTCACGTCTCAAGAGGGCTTACACCCCGTTTTGGCGCGTGTGCTGATTGGGCGGGGGATCACCCCTGAAAACGCCGCCTTGTTTCTTGCGCCGAGCTTGCGGGCGCTGTTGCCAGATCCCTCGACGCTCGCTGGCATGGATGAGGCGGTTGAAAGATTGGCCACCGCTATTATCAGTGGCGAGACGATTGGGATCTTCGGCGATTATGATGTGGACGGGACAACCTCAGCTGCGTTGTTGACCCGCTATCTGCGGGCGCTCGGCCAGGAGCCCCTCGTCCACCTGCCGGACCGGCAAACCGAAGGTTATGGCCCCAATATGGAGGCCTTTCGCCAATTGGCTGAAGGCGGTGCGCGCCTGATCGTCACCGTCGATTGCGGCGCGACCGCTCATGCCTGTTTGACCGAAGCCGCAGCGGAAGGGCTCGAGGTCATTGTGCTCGACCACCATTTGATGGAGCGGGGCTTGCCGCCCGCACGGGCGGTGGTGAACCCCAACCGCGCCGACTGCCCCTCCGGCCTGACCCATCTCTCCGCAGGCGGTGTTGTTTTCATGACATTGGTGGCGCTCAACCGGGCGCTGCGACAGAGAGGATATTTTGCCGACCGCCAAGAGCCAAACCTCTTGCGTTGGCTCGATCTGGTCGCGCTCAGCCTGGTCTGTGATGTGATGCCCCTGCGTGACCTTACGCGTGTCCTGGTCCGACAGGGCTTGGCTGTGCTGCAAGATTTTGACGGCGCGAATACCGGCAATCCCGGACTTCGCGCCCTGGCGGCAGCGGCCGGTGCTAAAGGCCGCGCTCAAGCGAGCCATTTTGGCTTTGCCATCGGCCCACGGATCAATGCGGCAGGGCGCATTGGGCATGCCCGGCTCGCCTTCGATCTTCTGACCTCTGATGATCCTCAGCGTGTCGAGCGCGTCGCGGGCCAACTTCAGGCCCTCAACGGCGAGCGCCAAGGTGTTGAGGCGGACGTCCTCGCGGACGCCATCACCCAAGCCGAAGCGAAAGGGGGCCGCAATCTCGATTCGCCACTCATCGTGGCGGGTGAGGGTTGGCATCCCGGCGTGATCGGCATCGTTGCCGGCCGCCTTAAGGAGCGTTTTGATCGCCCGGCAATCGTAATCGCTTGGGAAGAGGGCGGCATCGGCAAAGGGTCTGGCCGCTCGCTGCCGGGCGTTGATCTGGGCCAAGCGATTAGTGCTGCGGTGGAGGCAGGCTGCCTGAGCGGTGGCGGCGGGCACCCCATGGCGGCTGGATTGTCGCTCACGCGCGATCAACTCGCCGATTTTGAGGCCTATCTCCGCGAACATCTCGCGGCGCCCATCCGCGCGGCGCGGGCCGATCAAGTCACCCGCTATGACGCACAATTGGGGCTTGGCGAAATCGCCCGAAGCCTTTGCGATTTGCTGGAGCAGGCTGGTCCCTTCGGCAATGGCCACCCAGAGCCCCGCTTCGTTGTTGGCCCCGTGCGGCTGCGCGGCCTGCGCATCCTCAAAGACAAGCACATCGCCGTGACCCTGCAAGACGGTTTCGGCCGTAATGCGCGGGCGATTGCCTTTGGCTGCGTGGGCGAACCGCTCGGCGATTTTCTGATGGCGAATGCTGATGGGCCCGCGATTGCGCTGCTGGGCCGCGTCAAACCTGACGATTTTCGCGGCGGCAATGCGGCGCAATTCCAGATCGAGGATGCAGGTTCGCTGCCCGCGTGAAGACCGCGACGGCGTGGTCGAAAAAACCGCGTGAAAGACCCCTTGCACGGGACGTTTGCGCTGCTTATACCCTCGCTTCCGACGTCTTCGTCGGCCAGCGCGGTCCCTTCGTCTATCGGTTAGGACGCCAGG
>CAYFHK010000130.1:0-7310 GCA_964342585.1 uncultured Caulobacterales bacterium
CAGCTGATCGGCGGTGAAATCCGTCCGCAGATCGTAGGTCCGGCTGGGGTCGTTGCGCAAAAAGCGTTGTGCTTCGTACCATTTGGCCTTGTCCGGCCCATCGGTGCAGGTGCGCAGCTCGTCGCCGCGGGCGCCCCAGCGCCGTTCGGGGCAATGGAAGGGGTCGAAGGAGAAATCGAAGAGCCGCTCTATCGCGTCATCCATCGTCAGGCGGACGGTGGTATCATCCGACCGCTTGTAAACGATGCGGCAGTCTTTCGATTTCTGCTGGTATACGTCGTAAAGCGCCGTCGGCAGATGGCCGGCTGAGCTGCGCAGCTCGGCGTCGCCTCCCTCATAGCGCGTCACCAGGTCCACCACCATTTGGTAGAGCTCAACGGCCTGGGTGCGCAGGCGCGCATCACGCGAGGGTGTCGAATAGCGCTCCCAATCGCCATAGGTGCCGTAAATGTTTTCGGGCAGTTTCTCCGGCGCGGGCTCGAAAGGAATCCCAGCGTAGACGGCCAAATTCACCGCTGTGCGCCGTGCCCGCAAGCTCGAGCACAAGCCATCAAGGGCGCTTGCCACATCGCCCACCGGATCGGCGGGGAGTTCGGGGTTGCGCAGCTTGAGCCGGACATAGTCGTAATAGGGATAGGGGCGGCCATTGGCGATGAAGCGGCCGCTTTCCCAATCGCCGGAGGCATCCGGCTCATTACCGAAAAACTGCTCCATGGAGAAATCAGGGATGTCAGCGTTTTTCGCGCCGACGATCCGCCCACCGACATAGGTGCCGTCCGACCGCTCGCGGGCACCGACCAGGCGGATCGGCCGCCACGCTTTGATGCCGCCGCCCAGCTCCGGCGCGCTGCGTAAAATGGCGGGGCCATAGATGTCGCGGCTCACGGTATAATCCGGGTGCGAGGAAATCATCAAAATACGACCCTCTTCGGTGATGTCGTAAATGATGCTCACATGCCCGTAGATGTCATAGGCAATGGTGCCCGGGCGGATCGCTTCCGGGGTAATCTCTACGGGATAGAAATCATCGAAGGCGCCGCGCTCATCTTCGGCATGGGTACGCAGCATGGCCGTTGAGACGATGTTGAACAGCCGTGTAAGCAGCTCTGGTCCGTTATAGGGCGCACGGCTCCCCGGGTCGACCACGTCGAAGCGCGACGTCACGCGGTTGCCAAACTCGCTATACCGAATATCCGACTGCGGCTCATTCGGGCTGCGCACCGCGATGCCGTCTTGGTAGGAGAAGGGCAGGCCGTTCTTCCACGCATAATAGCCGCGCAGCACATAAACCATGTCTGTGCAGTCGCCGAGCCACAGCCGCTCATCTTCCAAATCGCGATAAGGGTTGGCGGGGGAGCGGAGGCAGTCATCGATCGAGATACAGCCAGAGCGACCAATTGCCGTGACAAAGGCCTCATAGCCGCGCTCATCCTCCGCCGACCAACTGGTCTTGTGAATGCGCCAGTCATCGCCCGAATTCTTCTCCGGCGGGATCAGCGCCTGTAGGCTTTGCCAATCGCCAACGCCGAGCGCCCCTTGGCCTTCGCGCGCCACATTCAGCCAGCCTTCATCGCCAAATTGCGCGCTGCGCCGCACGGCTTCTTCCAAAGGCGGGAAGGGCGGGTGATCGGAAGCGGGCGTTGCCTGCACGACGCCCATAGCCGAAAGGGCTGAGGCCCCGGCCAAGAGTGTCTGCAATACCGTTTTGGCGATGGTGCCCATCTCAATTGCCCCCGCAAGGCGATGAAACCGTAACGTGGCCGAAAATGCGGCCCTGCACAAGAAACCGCGCGTTGCGGCCGGATCCTGGCTTGCCCTCACCCTCGCATATGGACATGGTCCGCCGCGACCAGGTGACGAGGGTGATGTAAGGTGAGACGCGGCGTTGCGATCCTATTTCTGATGATGCTGACGACCGCCTGTGTGTCGGTATCGAACCCCGAAGAGGCTGTGCGTGCGAAGGCGTGGCATCAGGTGCTGTCGACGACCGACGCCACCGATTATGGCAATGATCGCTTGCGGATCGTCGCGAACACACCGCTCACCTCGGCGCCAGATGGGCTGGAGATGGCACTTCTCACCCGCGCAGCGGGAGAGGCGCGAGACCGCGGCGCCGACCGATTCGCCATCGTCTTCATCGATTATGATAGTGCCAGCGTCGCCGATTTGTTGCTCCCAGATTTTGACCAACCGGCGCGCGCCTGGATCGGCACCTATGAAGATCTGCTCGCCGCCAAGGCGCAGACGGATCTGACCGGCGGGCTCGATGGCCGCTTTGGCCTCAAATCCGCAACAGCCGTTGTCCGCTTGTTAGATGCCGAAGAAGAGGCGCACCGTCGGGCCTTCGGCACCGAAGATACGTATGAAGCGCTGATTACTTCTCGGATCGAAAGGCGCGGCATTACGCCCGGGCGTCAGCTCTGGTTTCGAGACTGACCGCTAGTTCGTCCACAGCGCGGTGACCAAGAAGGTCGTGACCACCCCGATCGCGGGCAAAAGCAGAAACCGCATTTTGCTTTTGCGGAAAAAGCTCAACAGCAACAGCTCTGTGGCCACAAAGGCGATGCCGCCGATAATCGCCAAATCGGCAATGACGTGCGGGTTGAGAAACGCGAAGCTCTGCGCGCCGGTCTGCAGTTTGAAAAAGGCGCCGGCGGTCCCCACAAAGATGAGATATTGCACGGCGAGGCTGACAAGGGCCTTGAGCATGAAAGCGGCGGCGAAGAGCGCAGCGGCCAGCCCGCCGATCAGCATCCAATCGTTCATTGGCGCTCCTCCCATGAAGCTGCGCGTCATCGTCGCGTTTTGTCACGGCGCGGGCGGCTCGCCCAGAGCGAAAGCCCTGCTATTTTCTTGCCGAACGGAAAGATAAAGACCATGCCCGCGCTTCGATTGATTCTCGCTGATCAGCTTACCCCCTCGCTGCCCATCATCCGCGATGCCGATAAAGAGGCCGACGTCTTTTTAATGGCGGAGGTCGCAAGTGAGGCGACCTACGTGAAGCATCACAAACAGAAGATCGCCTTCTTATTCTCCGCCATGCGCCACTTTGCGGAGGAGCTGCGCGAGAAGGGCTATACCGTCCGCTATCGGAAGATCGATGATGAGGGCAATCAAGGCTCACTCTTCGAGGAGGTGAAGGCCGCCTTTGACGAGGAAGATGTCGATGAGCTCTTCGTGACGTCCTGCGGGGAATATCGTTTGAAGGAGGAAATGGACGGCTGGGCGCGGAAGCTCAATCGCGAGGTGACGATCCTTCAGGACGATCGCTTCATCGCTTCTCTTGATGAATTCAATCAGTGGGCAGAGGGGCGGTCATCGCTCACCATGGAATATTTCTATCGCGAGATGCGGAAGAAGACGGGTCTCTTGATGGATGGCGACAAGCCCGAGGGCGGCAAGTGGAACTACGACGCCGAGAACCGCAAAAAACTGCCCAAGGGTTATGAGACGCCTTACCGCTATACACCGCGCGCCGACGAGATCACGAAGGAAGTCTTGAAGCTGGTCGAGGATCGGTTCGGCGATCACTTCGGCACGCTCGATGAAATCCGCTATGGCGTGACGCGGGATGAAGCCCTCCGCGCCCTCGATAACTTTATCGAGCGAGCGTTGCCCGATTTCGGCACCTATCAAGACGCCATGGCGACGGGCGAAGATTTCATCAATCACAGCCTCGTCTCCGCTTATATCAATGCCGGGCTGCTGTTGCCGCTCGAGGTCTGTGAAGCGGCGGAAGAGGCGTATAAGGATGGCCATGCGCCGCTCAATGCCGTAGAAGGCTTTATCCGCCAGATCATTGGCTGGCGCGAATTCATGCGCGGGCTTTATTGGCTGAAAATGCCCGACTATGCCGAGACGAATGCGCTCGAGGCAGATCGTCCGTTGCCGTCATTCTATTGGACCGCCGAGACGGACATGCACTGCCTTGCCGAAGCGGTGCGCACGACACGCGACCATGCATACGCGCATCACATTCAGCGGCTGATGGTGACGGGAAATTTCGCGCTGCTCGCCGGGGTGAAACCGGCTGAGATCAATGAGTGGTATTTGATCGTTTATGCCGATGCGTATGAATGGGTGCAGCTGCCCAACACCCATGGCATGGCGATCTGGGCCGATGGCGGGGTTGTGGGCACTAAGCCCTATGCCGCCTCGGGCAGCTACATCAATCGTATGTCCGACTACTGTAAATCATGCCGCTATAGCGTGTCGAAGAAAACGGGTGAAGATGCGTGCCCGTTCAACTATCTCTACTGGGATTTTATCATGCGGCATGAGGACAAGCTGCGCGACAATGGCCGCATGAACATGGTGATGAAAAACCTCGACCGCAAAGATGCGGAGGAGCGTAAGGCCATTAAACAATCAGCACAGACATTTTTCGACAGTCTGGACTAAATGGCGCGGTCACAGCCATTATTCGCCGTCCTACGCCAAGCCAGGCCGTATCTCAGCTGCAGCGTATCGACGTTGCGCCAATGAAGGCGACCCACGCCCTGCTACTCGATCAGTAATGCCGCAACAGGCCCTTGAGCCGGCCCTGGATCTTCACGCGATTGGGCCCGAAGATCCGGGTTTCGTAGGCGGGGTTCGCGGCTTCAAGCGCGATCGATCCACCTTTTTTCCGTATACGTTTCAGCGTCGCTTCCTCGTCATCCACCAGTGCCACCACGATCTCGCCATTGGGCGCATCATCGCACCGTTGGATCACTACCGTGTCGCCATCGAAGATGCCCGCATCGATCATCGAATCGCCTTTGACCTCGAGCGCGAAATGCTCACCCGTACCGAGCAAGGAAGGGGGCACCATCACGCGGTCCTGCTCATGCTGAATGGCGGCAATCGGCGTACCGGCCGCAATCCGGCCGAGCACCGAAATCTCCGTGCTCGCCGCCGCGGGCGGCGGCGCTACGGGCGCCCGGCGCTTGGGCAGAGGGGTTACGTTATCGATCACTTCAGGCTCGAATGCGGCCGGTTCCTCCGCCATACCCATGGCCGCCGTTTCGGGCAGTTTCAGCACCTCAAGCGCCCGCGCCTTGTGGGGCAGCCGCCGCAGAAACCCGCGCTCTTCCAAGGCCGTGATCAAGCGGTGAATGCCAGATTTCGACTTGAGGTCTAGCGCGTCTTTCATCTCCTCAAAGGAGGGCGACACGCCGGTCTCGGACAACCGCTTGTGGATAAAGAGCAAAAGGGTCCGCTGTTTGGCGGTGAGCATTGAACGATCCTTCCCCGTCGGTCGCGCCGATCATGGCGCGTTAAGAACAAAGCATGATCGTTCTAGGGTTGTTCCAAATGCCCGTCAACAGCTTTCGGTAGGGAAATGGCCTCGCCGCTGCGCGCGAAGCACGATAGGGCGAAGAGGCTGCCGTGGGGAGAGCGCGCATGACCACCTTAAAAGTCACCTGCTGGAATATCGAGCATATGAGCCGGCTGTTCGATGACGACGCCAGCGAGACGCAAGCCGCCCGGTTGGCCCGCCGTCGCGCCGCCATCGCCGAGGAGATTAGGGATATCGACCCCGATGTCCTCTGCATTTTGGAGGGGCCTTCTGCCGAGGCGGAGATCACCGCGTTTTGCCAAAACGACCTTGCCGGCGAGTGGACGCCGATCTTTGCGGGCGATGGCGATTACGCCACGCGGGGCAGCCAATTCATCTGGTTTTTGGTTCGTACACCGCTGGCACCCACGGCGTCGCTACTGCCGGTCACCACGTATAAGGATTTTGCCGGCGCGAGCTGGAAGGTGAACTATTGGGGCGATTTTGAGGAGACCGATCACCGGCATTTTCGCCATCCCCAAACGCTCGTGCTCGAATGGATGGGAGAGCGGGTCGAGTTCATCGGTGCGCACCTCAAAAGCAAGTTCGTTTTCGCGGGGCGGGCCGATTGGAATGCGGGCGGTGAACGGCGGCAGGATTTCATCCGTGATGCCATCAAAGCGCGCATCAAGCTCACCACTGAAGCGCTGAACATCCGCGCCTATATCGATCGCAAATTCGCTCAGCGAGAGAACCCGTGCATTTTCGTCATGGGCGATCTGAACGATGGGCCGGGCAAGGAGTTTTTCGAGACGCAGTTCCTGTTTTTCGATTTGCTGTCGAACATTCAAGGCGACGTGTTCTTCGCCCGCCGGTTTTTGAACCACGCGCTGTTTGATTTTCCGGAAGACCTGCGGTGGACGGTGAAGTTTCAAGATTTTATCACGCCCGAGCGTGATCCGCACATCCTGCTCGACCATATCATGTTCACGCAAAGCTTGGTCAACGGATCAAAGCCGTTTGAGGTGGCATCCGGCGCGGGGAAGGTGGAGCACGAAATCCATGAGCTCGTAAATGCGGGGCTGCCGGGCTATGCGGAAACCTCAGACCACAGACCGGTCTCGGTGTTGGTGACGCCACGGGCTACTTGAAGGACGACGTTCACCCCTCAAGCAACCGCTTGGTCGCCGCCGCCACATCCGGCTGCCGCATCAGGCTTTCGCCCACGAGAAAGCGGCGAATGCCGCTCTCGGCCAGGCGCTGGCAATCCTTATGCCCCGTAATGCCGCTTTCGCCCACGATGGGGCGCCCATCGGCCAGGGGCGCGAGCCGCTCGCTCACGCCAAGGTCGGTCTCAAAGGTGTGGAGGTTACGATTGTTCACGCCGAGCAGCCCGCCGGGCAGGCGCAGCGCGCGCTCGAGCTCGGCCTCGTCATGCACCTCGACCAGCACATCCATGCCATATTCCGTAGACGCCGAATAAAGCTCTTCGGCCTGCGCATCCGACAGGATCGCCATGATGAGGAGGATGGCATCCGCCTCCCACAGCCGGGCTTCGGCGATCTGGAACGGGTCGATCATGAAATCCTTGCGCAGGCAGGGCAGGTCGGTCGCCCGTCGTGCCTGGCGGAGAAAATCAGGGTGTCCCTTAAAGGCGGGCTTGTCGGTGAGAACGGACAGGCACGCCGCGCCGCCTTCCTGATAGGCCTCGGCGAGGGCGGGAGGGTAGAAATCGGCGCGGATGAGGCCCTTGGAAGGGCTCGCCTTTTTGATCTCGGCGATGAGGCCAAATCCGCGCTCTGCGGCGCGGTCGAGCGCATCGGCGAAGCCGCGCACGGGGCTCGCATCCCGCGCGTCCCTGTCGAGCCCAGCGGAGGAGCGACGCTGGCGGGCGGCGCGCACTTCGTCCCGCTTATACGCAACGATGTCATCAAGTATCGTCATGGCCACTCGTCGTTGTGTACTGAATGAGCTGATCGAGCTTTTCTTGCGCGGCGCGGCTATCAATGGCCTTGGCGGCCCGCTCCGCGCCGTCTTTGAGGTCATCCTC
>CAYFHK010000131.1:0-7289 GCA_964342585.1 uncultured Caulobacterales bacterium
GGTGTGGTTGGCGAGATCATCGATGGTTCTGAGCGGGGGATTGCCCGTAAGCAGCCCTGGCGCACACACGGGCACGATCTTCTCCCGCATCAGCAGCGTCGCTTCGAGCCCTTCATAGTTTCCCCGCCCATACCGCACGGCGAAATCGACATCATCGACGGAAAAATCGACCAGCGACGTATCGGCGTGGACATACACATCGATATCGGGGTGGCGCTCTTGGAAGGCATCAAGCCGGGGGACCAGCCATTTCGAGGCAAAGCTTGGCGCCACGCTGACCGCGATGCGGCCGGTGCCGCGCTCCATGGTCATCAGCCGCGTGGCCGCCGCGAGCCGGTCGAATCCGTCGCGCAGACAGGGCAAAGCCGACATGCCCTGCTCGGTAAGGATAAGGCCCTTGGGCTCACGCCGGAAAAGCGGCACACCCACCGTGTCCTCAAGCAGTTTGACTTGCTGGCTCACCGCGCCGGGGGTGACAGCCAATTCCTCGGCTGCTTTGGTGAAGGAGAGGTGCCGCGCCGCGGCTTCGAAAGCGCGAAGGGCGTTGAGCGGGGGCAATTTGCGCATGGATGGGGCCGCCTTGAGCGTTATTAGAATATCTGTGGCCGGAGATCAGGAACTCTCGATTGCCGCGATGCAACCTTCGTCCCATCTTCCGTGTTCGAAGATGACGTTTAGTTTTTCTGAAGGCAAGAGCGATGCGCTATTTTCCAGCGTTTTTCGACCTCAAAGATCGCCCAGTTTTTCTGATCGGCGATGGTGAGCTGGCCGTCCGCAAGGCGCGCTTGCTGATCAAAGGGCATCCGCGAATTCATGCCTTTTCGGTCTCGAAAGGATCATTGCTGGCACAAGAGTTCGGCGCGGTGATCACCGCCACGGATCGGGCCATTTGCGCTGACGATTTTGCGTGCGCCCCAGCTCTTCTGGTGGCCGCGGCGGATGACGAAGCGCTTGATGGCGCGGCCGCCGCCCTCGCCAAAGCGCATGGGGTACCGGCCAATGTCGTCGACCAACCCGCCCTTTGCGATGTGGTGATCCCGTCCATCGTTGAACGTGGAGACGTGTCCGTCGGTATTTCCACCGGGGGGGCGGCACCAGTTGTGGGGCGGCGTCTGCGCGAGCGGATCGAAGCCCTGTTGCCTGCCCGGCTCGGCGAGCTGGTCGAGTTTTCACGGGTCCGGCGCGATGCCGTGGCAGACGCCCTGCCGCAATCAGCCCGTCGCGGCTTTTGGGAGCGGCTCTTCTCTGGGCCGGTCGCCGAAGCCGTGCTCGACGGTGACATGGATAGCGCCGCTAAGGGTTTTGACCGTGCGCTTGCGAGCGCGGGGACGCCGCAAGGCAGCATTCATATTGTCGGGGCTGGCCCTGGCGATCCGGAGCTTCTCACGCTGAAAGCGCTCCGTGTGCTGCAGGAGGCGGATATCGTGCTCTACGATAATCTTGTTTCGACCGACATTCTTGATCTCGTCCGCCGCGATGCTGAACGCCGCTATGTGGGCAAGCGCAAGGCTGACCACTCCATGCGCCAAGAAGACATCGGCGCCTTGATGGTTGAGCTAGCCGAGGCCGGGAAGCGCGTCGTGCGGCTAAAGGGCGGCGACCCTTTTATCTTCGGCCGCGGCGGCGAAGAGCTCGACGCCGTGCGGGCCGCGGGTCTTTCCGCAACAGTGGTTCCCGGCATCACCGCGGCGCAAGGCTGCGCTGCCTCTTCATCCGTGCCCCTCACCCATCGCGGCCTCAGCCAAGCTGTCACCTATGTCACCGCGCAAGCCGGTGGTGGCGGCGCCCCGGATGTGGATTGGGCGGCGCTGGCACGGCTTCGCCATACCATCGTCGTTTACATGGGCGTTGGACGAGCAAGCGACGTCGCCGCCGCCTTGATGGCGGGCGGGCTTTCGCCTCTCACGCCAGCGGCCATTATCGAGAAGGGCACATTGGCTGATCAGCGGATCGTTCGTACACAGGTGGCGTGCCTTGGCGATGCGGTTGCCAAAGCAGGCATCACGGGCCCGGCCGTGTTGGTGATCGGTGACGTCGCCGCACGTGCCGACGGCGCTGGCTTGATCGACTTGATGCACACGGTAGAGGAGCTGGCAGCATGAGCGCAGAAAATGGCGGCCCCCGCGATGGCGCGAAGAAGATTTCCGCCGGCGGTGTCAAGAAGGGCAAGAATGAAGGCCAGAAGGTGATCACCGGCAATCGCCTTACCGACGGCGTCGTCGTCTATTTCACCGATGACGATATGTGGACGGAAGACATCGATAGCGCCGAAGTCGTGGAGGGCGACGTGGCCCTCACCCGACTCGATGTCGCCGTCGCCGATGAAGCCCATGTGGTTGGCCCCTATCTGATGGATGTCTCGATCGCGAACGGACAGATCGTGCCCGCCGGGCGCGGCTTGCTGCGCGAAACCATCCGCGAGGCAGGGCCGACAATCCATCCTCAATTTAGCCGCCGATCAGAAACGGTTGTGCACTGATGTATCAATATGATGAATATGACCGCGACTTAGTCTTTTCGCGGGTTGAAGAATTTCGTGATCAGGTGAATCGGCGATTGTCCGGTGAGCTGACGGAAGACCAGTTCAAGCCCCTGCGGCTGATGAACGGCCTATATCTGCAGCTCCACGCCTATATGCTGCGGGTGGCCATTCCGTATGGGACGCTTTCGTCGAAGCAGCTACGCACGCTGGCAGGTATCGCGCGCGATTTCGATCGCGGCTATGGGCATGTCACCACGCGGCAAAACATGCAGTTCAACTGGCTGCGCCTTGTCGATGTGCCGGACGTGTTGCACCGCTTGGCCGAGGTTGAGATGCACGGCATCCAAACCTCAGGCAATTGCATCCGCAACACGACAACCGATCCCTTTGCCGGCGCCACCGACGAAGAAGTCGAAGATCCACGCGTCTGGTGCGAGGTGATCCGTCAGTGGTCGACATTGCATCCCGAATTCTCCTTCTTGCCGCGCAAGTTCAAAATCGCCGTCAGCGCGACGCCGAATGACCGCGCAGCGATCCAGGTGCACGATATCGGGCTTGAGCTTTATCAGAATGCGGAAGGCCAAAAGGGCTTCAAGGTGCTGGTTGGCGGCGGTCTTGGGCGCACGCCCTATATCGGCGAAGTCGTTCGCGAGTTTTTGCCCGCCGATCACCTGCTCAGCTATCTCGAAGCAATTTTGCGCGTTTATAACGCCTACGGACGGCGAGATAATATCTACAAGGCGCGGATCAAAATCCTCGTCAATGAGCTTGGCGTCGATGCTTTCACCCAAGAGGTGGAAGCCGAATGGCAGCGCATCAAGCAAGACGGACCTGGCGGCACCATCGATCTGCCTGAGGCGGAACGTGAGCGCATTGCCGCCTTCTTCGCGCCGCCGCTCCTGCGCCATGATCCAGATGGCCAATCCACTCTCGATGAGGCGCGTGCGAGCGACCCCATCTTTGCCGCCTGGGCGAAGCGCAGCCTTTATCCGCACAAGTCGGATAGCCACACCGTGGTTGTTGTCTCACTGAAGAAGCATGGGCTGCCGCCCGGCGACATCACCGATGAGCAAATGGAACGGCTCGCCGATCTGGCCGACCAGTTCGGCAATGGTGAGATCAGAACAACGCATACGCAGAATATGGTCCTGCCGCATATCGCCAAGGGCGATGTGCCCGCCCTTTATCAGGCGCTGAAAGACGCAGGCCTCGCGACGCCAAATGCGGGGCTGATTTCAGACATCATTGCCTGCCCCGGACTTGACTATTGCAACCTCGCCAATACGCGCTCGATCCCAGTGGCCAACCGTTTGCAGGCCCGCTTCATCGAGTCAGGGCGCGAAGAGCTTATCGGTGAGCTGAACATCAAGATCTCCGGCTGCATTAATGCCTGCGGCCACCACCATGTTGGTCATATCGGCATTTTGGGCGTCGATAAGAAGGGTGAGGAGTTCTACCAAATCACCCTTGGCGGCGCGGCGGACGAGAAAGCCGCGATCGGCGAGATCGTTGGCAAAGGCCTGTCGACGGATGAAGTCGTTGACGCTGTCGACCAGCTGGTTGGGGTTTACCTCGCGCAGCGCGAAAGCGCCGATGAGAGCTTTATCGATGTCTATCGCCGCCTTGGCGCGGAGCCATTCAAGGAGGCGCTTTATGCCGAAGCTTAAATGGCAAGAAAACGCGCTGGTCTCGGTCGAAGCGTGGCCGGAGGAAAAAAGTGCTCGTTTTGATCACGATGCAGACTTTTTGAAGGAGTTGCCAGATGTGTCTGGCCTCGACACCGTGATCCTGGAGTTTCCCGCCTTCAAAGATGGGCGCGCTTTCACGCAGGCGCGCGCCTTGCGCAGAGCGGGATTCAAAGGCGATGTCCGCGCGACGGGTGCTCTGTTCGAGGATCAGGTCGGCATGGCGTTGCGTTGTGGCTTCACCAGCTTTGAACTTGAGCGGGGCGATGCCAAAATGGTCATGGCCCGCGTCAACCGGCATCAAAATTTCTATCAGCGTGCGGTAAAAGGCACCCCAGTTTGGGAGAAACGCCAATGAGCGCAGTGATCACGTCTCACCCGAAACTCTCCGTAGAAGAACGGGCAAAAACCTTAGCCGCGGCTTATGCGGAAGCCTCGGCGGAGGAAATCCTCGATGTCGCCATCAACCGCGAGTTCATCGGCGAAATTGCCATGGTCTCGTCCTTCGGTGCCGAGTCGGCTGTGCTCTTGCATTTGCTGTCGCGTGTGGCGCCGGACGCGCCTGTGTTGTTTCTCGATACGCAGAAACACTTTGCACAGACCACGTCTTATCGCCGAAAGCTGGCGAAGAAATTGGGGCTGACCAACGTCATCGACCTGTTGCCGAACGAGGGTGAGGTGTCTGAAGAAGATCCCGATGGCGATCTTTGGCGGTCGGATACCGATGCCTGCTGTAATTTGCGGAAAGTTCGCCCCCTCGACACAGCTCTGTCCAATTACACAGCCTGGGTCACAGGTCGGAAGCAATTTCATGGCGGCCAGCGCGTCCACCTGCCGGTGTTCGAACATAATGGAACGCACTTTAAGGTGAACCCCATCGTCCGTTGGCAGAAGGATGATATCGACGCCTATTTCGAAAAACACGACCTGCCACCCCACCCGTTGGTGGCGCAAGGCTTCCCCTCGATCGGCTGTTGGCCGTGTACGCACCCGGTCGCGCCCGGCGAGGACGTGCGCGCAGGGCGTTGGCGCGGGGCAGCAAAAACCGAATGCGGCATTCACAGTCGATGAGCCAAGGCCGGGTCCCGGCTGCTTGCACCGCCGGGCCGGTTTGCTTACGTCTTGTCGATGAAATCCAACCGCTTTTCCACCGATCAGGGCCCCTCACAGCGCCAACGACGCGCAGGTGAATTGATCCGGCATGCGCTGGCAGAAATGCTGCAGCGCGAGGAGGTGCATGACGCCTCACTCCCCCAATCGCCCGTGACGATCACCGAAGTGCGTCCCTCGCCTGACTTAAAGAACGCCACTGTGTTCTGCTCTGTCCTGGGCAAGGATGACATCGCGGGCGATATCGCAGCACTCAACACCGCAGCACCGAGAATCCGACACGTGCTGGGGCAAAAAATCGACCTGAAATTCACCCCCGCGCTCGTTTTTAAGGCGGATTCTCGCTTCGATGAAGCCGCCCGGATCGATGCGCTGCTCAATCGGGCTGACGTGAAGCGCGATTTGTGATCGATTTCTGACCAGCGGTTAATAAACTCTTTGACAATTCGTCCTCCACGCGAGACATTCGAGGCGGATTTTGAGGGGAAAGTCACACCATGTTTTTCCGCAGAAGACGCGCCGTATTCTCACGCAAAGCCGACAGTGCCGGGCTTTCCTCAGCGGATCTGCGTGATGCGCTTGAGGGCACCACGCCTGAAGTGGTCGAAGCACAAGAGGCTGAGAGCGAAGAGAAGGCGTCCGAGACCGCGTCACTCACCCTCGCTGAGGCCGCACCGAATGAAGGTGAGACGTTGCCCGCCACGCCAAGCGATGAGATCCGTCTCTTCCCTGGCTTCGAGCGCGACGATTTCGAGGTTGGGTATCGGTCCGATAAAGACAACCCGTCTCTCGTGATCCGCTGGAAAGACGGTGGTGAATGGTTCCCGGTCCCCGCCTTGTTCAACCGTGGGATTCTTGCAGCGATGGATGAGCGGGACAGCGCCAGCGACCTCAATCGGCTGCTCCGCAATTATGGCTATGACGTCGACGCGGTGAACCGCGACTAAGCAACCATCGCCGATGAATGAGATGCAGCGGCCCTCAAATGAGGGCCGTTTTTCTTTTCCGGGCCTGCAAAAACGGCAGTAGCCAGCAACAAAATTGGCCGCTATGACCCCGTCCTTCTCCGCGACAAAAAGGTGATTGCGCATGGCGAGACGCCGGAAAGGTCGCGCCGTTCACGGATGGCTCGTCCTCGACAAACCTTATGATATGGGCTCGACCGAAGCGGTCTCGAAGCTCCGCTGGCTTTTTGATGCGCAGAAGGCCGGGCATGCTGGCACGCTCGACCCGCTGGCGACCGGAATCCTGCCCATTGCCTTTGGCGAAGCGACCAAGACCGTGCCTTATGTCCAAGATGGGTTGAAGACCTATCGCTTCACCGCCCGCTGGGGCCAAGCGACCGCCACGGACGACGCCGAAGGAGAGATCATAGAGACTTCCGATAAACGGCCTGATGAGGAAGCAATCGACGCCATCCTCTCGCGTTTTGAAGGCGAAATTGAACAAATCCCGCCTGCCTTTTCGGCCGTGAAGATCGGGGGTGAGCGGGCTTATGATCTGGCACGCGATGGCGAAACGGTGACCCCGCCGCCGCGCCGCGTCTTCATCGAAAGGCTCAGACTGGTCGACTGTCCCTCTACGGATGAAGCTGTGTTTGAGGCCGTGACCGGCAAGGGCACCTATGTGCGCGCGCTGGTGCGCGATATCGCCAAAGCACTTGGCACGGTTGCGCATGTCAGCGCGCTGCGGCGAACACAGGTCGGCCCCTTCCGTGAGAGTGAAGCGGTCACTTTCGAAGACCTCACTGGCCATCCTGCGACGGAAAAGCTGAAGCCTGAGGACCGCGATCCTGAGCACTACGCCTCGTTTTTGGTCGGTTTTGATCACGCCATGTCCGATCACCCGCAGGTGAGCATTGATCGTCAGCAGGCGGCACGTTTATCGGTTGGCGGCGAGACTGTCCTGCCCATCGCGCAAGTCACGCCCATCCGCCAGGGCAGCGCCGAGGACATCGAACCGATCTTGGCCCTCGAGGGGGATCGCCCGATTGCGCTCTGCCGCCTCGCGGG
>CAYFHK010000132.1:0-7278 GCA_964342585.1 uncultured Caulobacterales bacterium
CGGCGCTCGCCGAAACCATGCGCCTCAAGGTGCCGGGCATGACCAAAGCCGACGCAGGTCGCGCAGTGGACGCGGTGTTCGATGCGATCACCGAAGCGCTGAGCAAAAACGACGATGTGCGCATCGTTGGCTTCGGCACCTTTTCGGTGAGCAAGCGCCCCGCGCGCGAAGGCCGGAACCCCCGCACGGGTGAGACCATTCAAATCGCCGCATCGAACCAACCCAAATTCTCGGCCGGTAAAGGCCTGAAAGAGGCGTTGAACTAAGCCATGCATGCGGTCGCTTGCCGCGGTGCGCACAGAAGCGCCGCGGTGGCCCCGTATGTTCGATGCCGTAAGGGCGAATTCTCCGCGCTTTCGGCCTTGCCGAGCCCCTCCGGTGCGGCGTACACGGGCCCTCCATGACCCGGTACATTTTTATCACCGGCGGCGTGGTCTCCTCCCTCGGAAAAGGCGTCGCATCTGCTGCACTCGGTGCGCTGTTGCAGGCGAGGGGGTATTCCGTCCGCCTGCGGAAGCTCGATCCGTATCTCAATGTCGATCCCGGCACGATGAGCCCTTACCAGCACGGTGAGGTGTTTGTGACCGATGATGGCGCAGAGACTGATCTCGATCTTGGCCACTATGAGCGGTTCACCGGCGTGTCTGCCAGTCGGCACGACAACGTCACCACCGGCCAGCTTTATTCCTCCATTATCGAGAAAGAGCGCCGCGGCGACTATCTCGGCGCGACCGTGCAGGTGATCCCCCATGTCACTGACGCGATCAAAGAGTTCGTGCTGACGCCTGCCTATGGGGATGATGGCCGCGAAGCGGACTTCGTCCTGTGCGAAATCGGCGGCACGGTGGGTGATATCGAAGGGCTGCCGTTCTTCGAGGCCATTCGCCAATTGGGCTATGAGCTGCCGCGCGGTCAGGCGATTTACATCCACCTCACGCTGATGCCTTACATTCCCGCCGCCGGGGAAATGAAAACCAAGCCGACGCAGCACTCCGTGAAGGAGCTGCGGTCCATCGGGATCCAGCCGGATCTCTTACTCGTGCGCGCGGATCGTCCGATCCCGGAAGGAGAGCGCCAAAAGATCGCGCTTTTCACCAATGTCCGCAAATCCGCGGTGATCCAGGCGATGGACGCCCGCACCATCTACGAAGTGCCGCTGGCATATCACAATGAAGGCTTCGATCGCGAAGTGCTCGAAGCCTTCGGGATGAAAGACGCGCCTGAGCCCGATCTGTCGCGGTGGCGCGAGACCGTGGCGCGGATCACCTCGCCCGATGGCGAAGTGACGATCGCCGTGGTCGGCAAATACACGGTGATGAAAGACGCCTATAAATCGCTGATCGAAGCGCTTGTTCACGGCGGTATTGCAAACAATATCCGTGTGCGCATCGATTGGGTGGACGCCGGAATTTTCGAAGACGAAGAAACGGCTATCGCTCGCCTTGAATCTGTGCACGGCATTTTGGTTCCCGGCGGCTTCGGCGAGCGCGGATCTGAGGGGAAAATCCGCGCGGCGAAGTTCGCACGCGAGAGCAATACGCCTTATTTCGGGATTTGCTTCGGCATGCAGATGGCCGTGATCGAAGCGGCGCGCAGCCTTTTGGGGCGCGATGCGGCCACCTCATCGGAATTCTCAGCTCAGGGCCAACATGTGGTCGGGTTGATGACCGAATGGGAACGTGACGGCACGGTTGAGGCGCGCACGGAGAAAAGCGACCTTGGCGGGACGATGCGGCTCGGCGCTTATGATGCGGTGCTGAAAGAGGGCTCGAAAGTCGCTGAGATTTACGAGTCGACCACCATCTCTGAGCGTCACCGGCACCGCTATGAGGTCGATGTGTCCCTCGAGGCGCCCTTGGCGGAGCGCGGGATTTATTTCTCGGGCAAGTCGCCAGATGGCAAATTGCCCGAAATTCTCGAGATCGAGGACCATCCTTGGTTTATCGCCGTGCAGTTCCACCCAGAGCTGAAATCACGGCCCTTTGCGCCCCATCCGCTGTTTGCTTCCTTCGTGGGCGCCGCGCTGAAACGGTCGCGCCTCGTTTGATCTTGATTTGCCTCAAGAATTGACGGTCGATCCCTCCCACACCACTTAAGAATAATCGTTGAAGTGGAGGATCGCCCGTGGCGGCGGACAGCCCAGTGCCGAGCGAGGCGGCGCCCCCGCCCACCGTTGAACCTTCCTGGGAGCTTAGCCATCAATGGCAACGCTTTTGGCGAACGCTCCGTTACGTGATGATCGCCGGGCTGTGCGTCGGCGCATTATTGGTGGTCGGGCAAATCTACCTTTTCTATAGTCTCTTCGCGACGATCCACTTCACCCTCGGCATTGCCTTTGTCGTGCTGATTTCCGCCGTGCTGTTTTGGTTCGTCGGCCGGCCCCTTGTGCAGTTCTGGCGGATGCCCGCCATCGCCAAACCGCCAGATGTTGACCTTCATGAGGTGACATTGACGACGGACGGGCTCGATGAACGGTTCAGCTATGACCGGACTTATTTGAGCGCGATGCTGGCAAACCCGGCGCTGGCGCCTGAACACGAAGCCATCGCGACAGCCCGCAATGATCTTGATGCGTTGCAACGTACACAAGGGCAGACCCTGTTTGAGAAGGGCCACGCGCTCAATGACTTCGAGCATGAGCGCATCTTGCCGCTGCTCACCCGCCTCGATCGAGAGATGGACGCCTATATCCGCCGCGAGGCGATGAGCGTCGGCACGGCGACCGCGGTCAGCCTCAATGGGTCGATCGACGCTTTCATCGTCCTTTGGCGGAACGTCAACATGATCAGCCGTATTGCACGAATGTATTATGGGCGGCCGAATTTGCGGCTCAGCCTGACGATCATCGGCGATGTGGCGGCCTCCGTGATTCTCAGCCGTGTGCTCGAGGATTTGAGTGAGACCGCCGGCGAAACGCTTGGGGGGCTGATGAACCGGCTTGGCGGTATCGTCGCCGGCCCACTCATGGATGGCTCGGTCAACGCGCTTGTCACATTGAAGCTCGGTTATGCCGCAAAGCGGCGTTGCCGCAGTTTCGAGGTGTGGACGGAGCGCCGGGCGCGGCAGATTTCGCGCGAAATCCTTGATCAAGTACGCAAAGAGTCGGGCAATTTCATCACCGATCTCGTCAAGCTTTGCGGTGGGTTCACCGGCACCGCCCTCGATGTGGCGGGGAAGGCGTGGACAGCGCCCAAATCGGCCTGGACCTTTGTCCAAGGCGTCTTCGGCCGACGGCCCGTTGAGGAGGGGACGCCGCAATGACCCTCAACGAACTCGCCGCGAAATATCGTCCGGTCCTCGAGGAATTGGCTCAGGATCTCGAGGCGCAATCGGCCGCCGCAAGCGAAAGCCGTCGGCCGGTCACGCTTGATCAGCAATCCGTAGGCCGATTGTCTCGTCAAGATGCCCTGCAGCAACAAGCCATGGCCAAGGCGCAAGATGAGCGTCGTCGTCAAGATCTCAACCGCATCCGCGCGGCGCTTGAGCGGATTGAGGAGGGCAGTTTTGGTCTTTGCCTTCAATGCGAGGAGCCGATTTTGGAGAAGCGCCTTGAAATCGATCCCGCAACGTCGCTTTGCCTCGACTGTCGAGCGGGCTGAGACCTTGTGCCAGTTGACCCTGAAAAGGGGCGCGCTTAACCCGCCCCGAATGCTTTTTTCCACCCTCAAGACACGGTGAATGCGATGAGCACACAATATGACGTCGTGGTGATTGGCGGCGGCCCTGGTGGCTATAACGCGGCGATCCGCGCCGCCCAGCTTGGTTTTAAAACGGCCTGTATCGACAAGCGTGAGACGCAGAAATTCGGTGGCACCTGCCTGAATGTGGGCTGCATCCCTTCGAAGGCGATGCTGCATGCGAGCGAATACTACGAACACGCGGCAAAAAACTTCGGCGGACTGGGGATCAAAATCGACGGCCTGTCTGTCGATCTTAAAGGCATGCTGAAACAGAAAGATGATGCGGTCAGCGGACTCACCAGCGGCATCGAATACCTCTTCAAGAAAAATAAGATCACGCCCTATCTCGGCCGCGGGTCCATTGCTGGGCCCAACAAAGTGTCGGTCGAGAAAGAGGATGGCTCGACTGAAACACTCGAGGCGAAAAACATCATCATCGCCACAGGCTCAGTGCCCATGCCGCTGCCAGGGGCAGAAATCGACGAGAAGGTGATCGTCAGCTCCACCGGCGCGCTCGATCTGCCCAAGGTGCCAAAACACATGGTGGTGATCGGCGGCGGCTATATCGGGCTCGAACTTGGCTCGGTTTGGCGCCGTCTTGGCGCGGCCGTGACGGTGGTCGAATACCTCGACCGCATCACACCAGGCATGGATGCAGAGATTTCGAAGCAATTCCAGCGTGTGCTGAAGAAGCAAGGCATGGAATTCAAACTCAGCACGAAGGTCGTCGGCGTTGAGAAATCCGGCAAAGGCGCGAAGGTCAAGGTCGAGCCTGCTGCCGGCGGTGACCAAGAGGTGATCGACGCAGACGTTGTGCTCGTGGCGATTGGTCGTCGTCCTTATACAGAGGGTCTTGGGCTCGACACAGTGGGCGTTAAAGTCAACAATCGCGGCTTTATCGAAGTCGACAAGCACTTCCGCGCGTCAGCCGACGGCGTCTACGCGATTGGTGACTGTATCCCCGGGCCCATGCTGGCGCACAAGGCGGAGGATGAAGCCGTTGCGGTGGCGGAGATCATCGCGGGCAAGCCAGGGCACATCAATTATGATCTCGTGCCGGGCGTTGTGTATACCGATCCAGAGGTCGCTTTTGTCGGCAAAACCGAAGAGCAGCTCAAAGAGGCGGGCCGGGACTACAAGGTCGGCAAGTTCCCCTTCGCCGCCAACAGCCGCGCCAAGACCAATCACGCGACTGAAGGCATGGTCAAAGTGCTCGCCGATGCGAAAACCGACGAAATTCTCGGTGTGCATATGATTGGCGTTGGCGTTGGTGAAATGATCGGCGAAGCCTGCCTGGTCATGGAATTTGGCGGGGCCTCAGAAGACATTGCCCGCACCTGTCACCCGCACCCCACGCGTAGCGAAGCCTTCCGCCAAGCGGCCATGGGCGTCGAAGGCTGGACGATGCAGGCCTAGCCTGGTCTCAAATTTCGGCTTGGCCGCCCAGTTGCTGGCAAAGCCGTTCCCACCAGCGCGGCGTCTCCGCACCTTTGCCGTAGGGTTGCCGCTCGCCAAAACCGACCGCGCTGCCCGGCCACGCCGGATCTTCTTCGCGCCGTGCCACGATGTGGATGTGCAGCTGCGGCACCATATTGCCAAAGGCTGCGATATTGATCTTCGCTGCGCCCGTCTCGGTACGAAGCGTTTGCGATAACCCCGAGACGAGCGCCCAAAGCGCTGTCTGCTCGCTGGGCAAGAGGTCGAACACCTCCTTTACGCCAGAGCGCCTCGGCACCACCACCAACCACGGAAACCGCGCTTCGTCTCGCAAAATCACGAGGGCGTGAGGCCGCGTCAGCGTCGCCGCCGCTTCGGCAGCAAGTCGCGGATCAAGTGAAAAGGGTGTCGCAGTCAGGTTCATTTTTCCGTCACATTGCGTAAGGTCGGGCGTCGATTTGATCGGAGAACCCCCTTCGCATGAGCGCGCTTACCCTTGCCTTGATCCTCAGTGCCATTGGCTTGCCCGGCGTTGTCGTCGCCCTTTGGCAGATGCGAGACCAGCCCCGCGGGCTCTATATCCTGTTCTTCGCCGAGATGTGGGAGCGATTTTCCTATTACGGGATGCGCGCGCTCCTGATCTTTTATCTCACTAAGCATTTTCTGTTCACCGAAGATGCCGCCTACGGCATTTATGGCGCCTACACGACGCTCGTCTACATTTTGCCGGTGATCGGCGGTTTCCTGGCGGATCGGTATCTGGGGCAACGCCGTGCCGTCACCATTGGCGCGGCGCTGTTGGTGTTGGGTCACCTCGGTATGGCGATTGAGGGCGAACCCGTCACGCCGGGCAATAGCCCCGACACAGTGATCCTCAATATCTTTTACCTATCGCTGGCGCTGATTATTTTGGGCGTTGGCTTCTTGAAGGCGAACATTTCCGCGATCGTCGGTGAGCTCTACGCCAAGACCGATCCGCGCCGCGATGGGGCGTTCACGCTCTTTTATGTGGGGATCAATACGGGCTCCTTCTTTGGCGCGCTGTGGGCCGGATATTTGGGCGAAACCATTGGCTGGAGCTATGGCTTCGGCCTCGCCGGTCTTGGCATGCTTGCCGGTCTGATCGTCTTCATCTGGGGCAAGTCCTGGCTCGAGGGAGCCGGCGAGTCGCCGAACGAAGAGCTTCTCAAGGCAAAACGCTTTGCCGGTCTGTCCACCGAATGGTTGATCTATCTTGGCACGGCGGTGGTGCTGCTGTTCGTTTGGTATGTGGTGCGCGACCAGGATACGGTCGGTCTCCTCCTGTCCCTCGCGGGCGCGATCACGGTTGGCTACATCCTGTGGCGATCGGTGTTCAAACTCGAAGCCGAAGCACGGGACCGGATCTTCGCGGCGCTGATCCTGATTTCCACTCAGGTGCTGTTCTGGGTGCTGTTCGAGCAGGCGGGGTCGTCGCTCAATATTTTCGCCGATCAGCAAACGGACAGAACCATCTTTGGCGCCGAAGTGCCGGCTTCGATGTTCCAGTCGTTGAACGCCTTCTACATCATCTATCTCGGGCCGGTGTTCGCCGGGCTTTGGCTGTTCCTGCACAAGCGCGGGATGGAGCCCTCGGCCCCGCAAAAATTCGGGCTTGGCATCATTCAATTGGGTCTTGGCTTCTTGGTCCTGGTTTGGGGCGCGAGCGCGGTGGGCGCTGGGAACCTCACCCCGGTCATTTTCATCTTCCTGATCTACCTTCTGCACACGACGGGTGAGCTTTGTTTGTCGCCTGTTGGGCTTTCGGCAATGACAAGGCTCTCTGTGCCCAGCATGGTGGGCTTGATCATGGGCACGTGGTTCTTGGCATCAGGTGCGGGGAACTTCGTCGCAGCTCTCATTGCTCAGGCCACCGGTTCAGGCGAGCTTGGCGACACCGCCGACCGGGATGTCGTTCTCGACGTTTATTCCAATATCGGTTGGCTTGCCGTGGCGGTCGGCGTCGGGCTGATCGTCGTCTCGCCCCTGATCAATCGTCTGATGCATTTGAAGACGCTGAAAGATGATGGCCTGCACGGCTCCGCTATCCCAGAGCAAGGGCTCGAAAACCCCTCCTTCGACGCGAACACTAAAGGGCTTCGTTGAGGATCTTCGCCGCCGCCTCAGCCAAGGCTGGAGTTGC
>CAYFHK010000133.1:0-7256 GCA_964342585.1 uncultured Caulobacterales bacterium
TCTGGGCGCGGAAGCGGTGCAGGGTGCCGTCGTCGAGTTTCCAGGCGGTGACGCCTCGGCAGGCGCCGTCCTCATCCATGATCAGGTCGAGCACGAAATACTCGATGAAGAACTCGGTCGCATGGCGCAGGGACTGGCCGTACAGCGTATGCAGGATGGCGTGACCGGTGCGGTCGGCGGCGGCGCAGGTGCGCTGCACCGGGCCTTCGCCGAAATTGCGGGTCATGCCGCCAAAGGCGCGCTGATAGATCTTGCCATCTTCCGTCCGGGAGAACGGCACGCCCCAGTGCTCAAGCTCGTACACGGCTTTCGGCGCGTGGCGGCAGAGATATTCGATGGAGTCCTGGTCGCCCAGCCAGTCCGACCCCTTCACGGTGTCGTACATGTGCCAGCGCCAGTCATCCTCGCCCATATTGCCGAGCGACGCAGAAATGCCCCCCTGGGCCGCGACCGTGTGCGAGCGCGTCGGGAACACCTTGGTGACGCACGCCGTTTTCAACCCCGCCTGCGCCGCGCCGAGCGTGGCCCGCAGGCCCGCGCCGCCCGCGCCGATGACGACCACGTCGTAGACATGGTCGGTGATCTCGTAGGATTTGTAAGTCGGCTTGGTCGCACTCATGGACGTGTACCTCGTGAAAGAATTTATACGATCAGTGTAATGGCGATGACCGAGAACAGCGCAACGGCGCCAATCGCCACGGCGACGATCAAGTTCAACATCTCCAGCGCAGAGCGCCCTGACGATTTGTGGATGTAGTCGGCGATCACTTCATTCATGCCCAGGCGCATGTGCATCATGACGCTGACGATGAAGAGGATCATCAGCCCCGCCGTCAGCGGCTCACCCAACCACGCCATAAAAGCCGCGTGGCTATCGTTGGCGTGACGCAGGACGGAGATCACGAGCCAGATCACAAGTGGGACTTGGATCATCGCCGTGAAGCGCTGCATGATAAAGTGTTTGGTTCCGCTCGATGCCATGTCAGCTCACCCTTTCATCGCAAAGCCGGCGATCCAAATGATCGCGGTGAATGCCACCGACCCAATATAAACGCCCCAAGCGCTCATCTTCGCGTGATCAATGCTCAGCAAATGGCCTGCATCGAAGATCAAGTGACGGATGCCGTTGCACAGGTGATACATCTGGGCCCAGGTAAAGCCGAACAGGATCAAGAGCCCAAAGGGCGAGCCCAAAAACGCCTTCATGGCTTCATAGCTTTGCTCACCCAATGCCGCCGAGGCGATCCACGCCGTCAGCAAGATCGAGCCCGCATATAGCGCGATGCCCGTGGCGCGGTGGGTGATGGACGACGCCATCGTCACCGACCAGCGCCACACCTGAAGGTGAGGCGAAAGGGGACGGTCCGCCGCGGGGGCATAAACAGGCCGTTCGGAAAGGGTTTGCTCGGTCATCATCTCTCCAAGGCAGATATCTCATGATGCTCTGCAGCGTAATGTGGCAAGACGAAGCGTTATTCAACGCCTCCGCGGCGTTTAGGCTTGCCGCGCGTCTCCCCCCATGGACACGCCGCCGCCTTTACGGCACGTTAAGTCTCCGTAGAGCGGGGATTGGTGCGATGCGCAACTGGCAGGCAGCGATAATTGGGGCGATCGGTTTGGGCGTCAGCGCCTTTGTTGGGGCGGCCGCCGAAACAGACCCCGTGAAGGATGCCGTCTCCGCCAGCGAAATCGAGCAGCTTCTTCGTGAGGCCGGGCTCGAGCCCACCATGCTCACCGACAAGCAAACAGGTGCGCCAATCGCCACGGGCCAAGCCAATGGCATGATCTTCGTCGTCCGGGCGCTTGATTGCGCGGGCGTGCCGATGCGCTGCGGCCAATTGCTCATGTTTGCAAACTTCGATCTCGACCGCGCGATCAGCGATCAAGACTTTCGCATCGTGAATGATTTCAACGAGAGCAACGTCAATGGCCGTGCCTATGTGCTGGAAGACCGCTCGCAGATCGGCGTCGATTTCATCATCGACATGACGGGCGGCGTCACCCCGCGCCACATCGGCTCGCGCTTGGGGCGCTGGCCCGGCGTCATCCGCGACTTCCAACGCGAAATGATCTCAGCCCAGACGGGTAGTTGAGCGGCAAACTCTCACTATAGCTGCTTCTACTGCTCCAGCCGGTAGAACTGGTGATTGCCGATCACGTGGGTCGGCTCGGCCACATCCGCCCAATAGGGATTGATCCGCACGTGGTGGAACATGTTTGCGCCATCGGTGGGGTCATTGCTTTCCCCGGCTAGCACCTGCCGCGCAATCATCACCGCATCGCGCCAGGCTTCTAACTCTTGCGCGGTGTCACTCTTGCCATCGCACCACCAGCTAAACTGGCACGGGGGTTTTTCGCCCCCCTGCTTGGCGACGCCGCAGACCGTGTCAGGATAGAAGGGGTCGTCCCGTCGGTTCATGACCACATGCGCCACCGCGCGCATGGCCGCCTCACCGTCTCCCCGCGCTTCGAAATAAATCGTGCGCGCCAGGCAAGCGAGACGTTCATTCATCTCCCGCCCGTCCGGGCCGACCGTTGGGGCCTCAAAGGTTTCTATCTTCGCCGGCTTTATCTGGCGCGTCTCTGAAGGCTCGCCCTCTGTTTGGTTTTGACACGCAGACAAGGAAATCGCCACCAAAGCCGCGGCGCACAGCGCCTTGATCACCTTCTCCATTGCCGATCACCTTCTTCTGTTCGACATGCAGTTGACCGCCATCAGATAGGTCGCATCCATGCCTTTAGAAATTGCTTCGCTCATTCAGGTGGCGGTTGCGCCGATTTTTCTGCTGGTCGGCGCAGGGTCATTCCTGAACGTGATGACCGTCAGGCTGGGGCGCGTGGTTGATCGGGCACGCATCTTAGAATCGACCCTGCCCGGCGAGACCGACCCGAATGTGCGGGCGCGAAACCTTCGGGAACTCAAGGCGCTCGACTTCCGCCTCACCCATGTGAACCGCGCCATCACCGCCTGTGTGATCGCCGCGCTGCTCGTTTGTTTGACGGTTGCCCTGCTCTTCACGGGGCCGTTGGTGGCGACATCCCTCGATGCCGCGATCGCCAGCCTATTCGTTCTGGCGATGCTGTCCCTCATCGCGGGGCTGATCGAATTCTTGCGCGAAGTGAGCCTTGCGGGGCGTCAATTGCGCGTGCGCGCTGAGTTCTTGGGCGAGCGTGATGACGAATGAGAGTTGATCACGCCGGATAATCAGGCAGAACAGCGTTAACGAGAAACGCGGGGAAGGGCGCCTCACATGCGGTGGCAAAATCAGCGGCGCAGCCGCAATGTCGACAATCGGCGCGGCCGCACCGCGGGCGGCAGCATGGGGATCGGCCTGATCTTCCTGCTCCTGCGCTTTATCTTTACCAAATTCGGCATTTTCGGGATCGTCGTGCTCGCGGGCGGCTATTTCGCCCTGCGGAGCATGGGCATCGACCCGATGGTCCTGGTCTCCAGCGTCACCGGCGCAGGGCCACAGCAGGCCACGTCGAGCGGCGAAGCGCCCACCAGCCCCTATGATGACATGGTCGCCGCCGTCCTTGGCGGGACAGAAGATGTGTGGGACCGAATCTTCGCCGAAGAGGGCCTGAATGGCGGGGTCTATCCGCACACAACGCTTATCCTCTATTCGGGCGCCATCAACACGGATGCGTGCGGCTTTGCCCAGTCGGCGGTGGGCCCTTTCTACTGCCCGGCGGACAATCAAATTTATATCGACACGTCCTTTTTCGATCAGCTGAAGACGCAATTCGGCTCAGCGGGAGACTTCCCGCCCGCCTACGTCATCGCCCATGAGGTGGGCCACCACGTGCAGACGGTGGTTGGCATTTCGGATCAGGTGCGCGCGGCGCAAGGCCGAGGTAATCAAATCGAGCAGAACCAATTGCAGGTTCGGATGGAGCTGCAGGCAGATTGTTTCGCCGGGCTCTGGGCGCATGAATGGCGCGAAGCGCTGGAGCCTGGCGATATCGAAGAGGCCCTGCGCGCGGCGGCGGCCATCGGTGACGATGCGCTTTCGCGGCAGGCAGGACGCACGGTGAACCCGGACAATTTCACCCATGGTTCCTCCGCGCAACGCCAACGCTGGTTTACGATCGGCTATGACACTGGCTCTTACCGTCAGTGTGACACCTTCGCGGTGGATGCGAGCGCACTTTAGCAGCGGGGCTGAGGCCAACACCATCATCACAAAAAAAGCCGATCGTCAGAAACCCGACGATCGGCTTTTTTATGGGTTGCCCTGAAAGGGGTCGCGGCGTGATTACTTGGCCTGCTCGAGCCAATCGCGGTGATCCGTGTCGAGTTCATACCCGGCGAGCGCTGCGAGGCTGATGATATCGCCCACCTGAACGCCTGTTTGCACAATCTGCACGGGGCGATTGAGGCCAATGAGCACTGGGCCCACCACCGTGGCGCCGCCGATTTCGGCCAAAAGCTTCGTGGCGACACCGCCCGAATGCATGCCCGGCGTGATCAGCACGTTCGCCGGACCTGAAAGTCTGGCAAATGGATAGAGCCGATGCAGACGATCCTGGTTGAGTGCCATGCGCGGCGTCATCTCGCCTTCATACTCGAAATCGCACACACCCCGCGCGTCTAGGATCTGCACCGCATCAGCGACCCGCCGCGTATGCACCGTGTCCGGATTGCCAAAGTTGGAGTGGGACACAAACGCCACCCGCGGCTCAAAGCCCATGGCGCGAACAGCATGGGCCGTCTGGATCGCAATATCGGCGAGCTCTTCGCCTGTCGGCAGCTCAGAAATCGCGGTATCCGCCATGAACACCGTCCGGCCGCGTGAAAGAATGACAGACATGCCAATCACACGTTCACCGGGGCGCGGATCGAGCGCCAAACGGATATTCTGTAGCGCGACATTATAGTGTCGCGTGACGCCCGTGACCATGCCATCGGCGTGGCCATGCGCCAGCATACAGGCCGCAAAGACGTTCCGGTCTTGGTTCACCAATCGGCGGCAGTCACGCTCTAGATAGCCATCGCGCTGCAGCCGCTTATAGAGATAGTCCATATAAAGAGGACCATTTGAGGAATGCCGCGCATTCCAAATCTCAACATTGTGGCTGCGCGGCAAGCCGAGCCGCTGCATCTCGCGGTTCACGAGTTCATCGCGACCAATCAGGATCGCCTGCCCCAAGCCCTGCTGCTGGAAGGCATAAGCCGCGCGGATCACCACCTCTTCCTCGCCTTCGGCGAAGACGATGCGTTTTGGTTTTTCGTGACCCTTCAGTGTCGCGTAGATCTTTTGCAAGAAGCCCGCTGAGGGGTCGAGGCGCCCGGCGAGATTGCTCTTATACTGATCCATGTCCGGGATCGGCATCCGGGCAACGCCGGTATCCATCGCCGCCTGCGCCACCGCCGGGGGGATGTGAGAAATCAGGCGCGGATCAAACGGGGTTGGAATAATGTAACCGGGCCCATATTGCAGCCGCTTGCCATAAGCCGCAGCCACTTCGTCAGGCACATCCTCCCGCGCGAGCGCCGCCAAAGCTTCCGCACACGCCACTTTCATTTCTTCATTGATGGTGGTCGCCCGCACATCGAGAGCACCACGGAAGATATAAGGAAAGCCGAGGACGTTGTTTACCTGGTTTGCGTAGTCTGAGCGGCCCGTCGCCATGATGGCATCATCGCGAACCTGTGCCACTTGCTCTGGCGTGATCTCCGGCGTTGGGTTGGCCATGGCGAAGATGATGGGGTTCTTCGCCATCGACTTGACCATGTCCTGCGTGATTGCGCCGCCCACGGATAACCCGATCGCCACGTCGGCACCGTCCATCGCGTCGGCCAGCGTCCGCTTATCGGTTTCCACCGCGTGGGCTGACCGCCACTGGTCCATCCGCTCGGTCCGCCCCTTATAGAGGACGCCTTTCGAGTCGCAGACCAACACGTTGTCGTGCTTCACGCCCATCAGCTTCATCAGGCCGACCACGGACAATGCGGACGACCCAGCCCCCGAAACCGCCACCTTCACGTCACCGATCTGCTTGCCAGTGATGTCGAGGGCATTGAGGAGGCCCGCCGCCGCGATGATTGCTGTCCCGTGCTGGTCATCGTGGAATACGGGGATGTCCATCAGCTCTTTGAGCTTTTGCTCGATATAGAAACTGTCGGGCGCGGAAATGTCTTCGAGATTGATGCCGCCGAATGACGGCCCAAGGTACCGCACGGCGTTGATGAAGGCGTCTGGATCCTCAGTGTCGACTTCGAGGTCGATTGAATCGATGTCAGCGAAGCGTTTGAAGAGGACCGACTTGCCCTCCATCACCGGCTTCGACGCGAGCGCGCCCAAATTCCCAAGACCGAGAATGGCGGTCCCGTTTGAGATCACCGCGACCATATTGCCGCGCGTGGTCAGGTCATAGGCGGCATTGGGATCTTCAGCGATGCGTTGAACCGGCACCGCCACGCCTGGCGAATAGGCCAAGGAAAGATCGCGCTGGGTCGCCATGGGCTTGGTTGGCGTGACTTCCAACTTGCCGGGCTTGCCGCGCGAGTGAAAATCAAGGGCTTCTTCGTCCGTGAATTTGATAGAATTATCGTCCGCCATTGGGTCCTATGCCCTCACCTCGTTAACGGCGCTCGCCGCAAAAATCGTCTCTTGACGCAAATCGGTCAAAGACGCTCTCACGCATTGTGCCAACCCCTGATAACCCCCAAATTGAGATCAAATTCGGCAACAAATGAAGGAAAAACCGTCGCTTGAGACAAAAAAGGACGGTTCGTCGCTTATGTTTATCCAAACCGAAGACACACCGAACCCGCAATCGCTGAAGTTTCTGCCAGGCCGGCCCGTTTTAGGCGAGGACAAGCTCGGGGTGGATTTCCCCACGCCAGACTCAGCGAAGCCTTCACCGCTGGCCACCGCCCTCTTCGAAGAAGACGGCGTGATGGGTGTTTATCTGGGCGCCGATTTTCTGACGGTCACAAAAGACCCGGCAGTGGAATGGGTCCACCTGAAACCCGTGCTCTTGGGCACCATCGCGGATTACCTCGCTGCAGGCATCCCCGTGGTCGACGAGGCCATGATGGGCGACGAGCTTGGGCCTGCATCTCTCGATGACTACGAGGGCGAGGATCGCGAAGTGGTCGAACAAATCGTCGATTTGATCGAGACGCGCGTGCGCCCGGCCGTGGCGCAGGATGGCGGAGATATCGTCTTCCATAAATTCGTGCCCGGTGACGGCATTGTCTATCTGACCATGAAAGGCGCCTGTGCCGGCTGCCCCTCCTCGACGAT
>CAYFHK010000134.1:0-7183 GCA_964342585.1 uncultured Caulobacterales bacterium
CTCGAGTCGACTGACGATGAGGTGCAGGGCGAGTTGGTGATGATCTTCTCCGCGCCCGAGTTGCAGCTGACGGAATGGTCGGTTTTCGAACCGTCTGGCGCCATTACGAGCGTCGCCCTTTCGGATGTTGAGACGGATGTGCGCCTGCAAGGGCGGCTGTTCCGGGCACCGGATGCCGGCGGTGCGTTTTTGCGTGATTAAATTTGAGTTGCGATAACATCACAGTCCAGATTAAACGCGTCGTAATTCGATTTTTCCTTTTGACTGTTGTATGAAGAAAACGCGGCGCGATATCGGCGAGCTGAAGTTGCCCCCCCCGCTAGACAGCTCGCTCGCGCCGCGCCCTTCTTCTAAAAGTCCCCTGGCGTTGGCTGTCCCGGTTGATCCGGTGACAGCCGCGCTTCAGGACGTTGAATGATGACCCCTGACGAAACCCCACAAATTGACCTTGCGGCTTACGACGCCTTGTCCCGAGAGGTGCCGGTGCTTGCGCGGCTTAAGCGCTACGCCACGGGCCTGACGGATCGCGCTTGGTTTGCCCGGCTCGGCGAAGCGCCGCGCCCTTCCGTGCGAGAGGCTGCGCAAGACTTTACGCTGCGTCTTGGCTTCCCCGATGCAACCCTCGCCATTTTGCGCGATTGGGAGGAGGCCGCAGAGGCGGCGGAAACGGCGGATTGGGCTGCCCCCGCCTGGGAGGCGGAGGAGCTGTTGCGTGCCGATCTCACGGGCGTCGCGCTTTCGGTCCTGTCGGAAGAAGCCTTTGAAATCGCCCAGAATCTCATCGCCAAAGAAGTGGCCGATAGCGCCAAAGCGGCGATGGAAGAGCAGGCAGCGCTGTGGGACATGGTCGATGAGGGGGCAATGACCTTAGCGGTCGGCGCAGTGGCCCAGGCGGCGCACCAGGGCGGGCTTTTGCTCATCGCGGCGGCAGCCGACCCAGAGTTTGACGTGCACGAACACGCCTTTGCTTCAAAGCTGCGGCTGTTCGAGCTCGGTCGTTGGCCCGTTGCGGTCATCGGGACCAGCTTCAGCGTCTTTTGATCGGAACAGGTCCATGCTGGCTAAGATCAGCAGGTAAATGGCCAATACCGTCAAGATCGTCTTGAGAGCGAAACGGAAATCCTGCTCCCGCATTCGGCCCAATAACTTCGCGCCCACGGCGGTGCCCAGATAGGTCGCCACCAGCGCCACGGCGATGAACGGCAGCCACGGCCCATAGGCAAAGCCCAGAAGCGCAAAGACGATCACCTTCACCCCGTGTTGCAGCGACATGCAGGCGCCGACCGTTGCGATGAGATCTTGGCGCGCATACCGTTCCACCTTCGAAAGGATCGACGTGATAAAAGGACCGGACGCGCCGACAAACAGCGTTAGAAAGGTCGAAATCGCCCCGGCAATGCCCAACGAGACTTGCCCCGTTGGCATCGAAATCTTCGGGCCCCATTGGGTGAAGAGGATAAAGCCCGCAATGGCGATGCGGAGGCCCGCGGCGGGCAGGGTTGTCACCACCTGGCTCCCGATCGTGGCGCCAATAACAGCACCTACCGCAAACGCCGCCACGGTGCGCAGGTCGATATGCTTTCGCAGAATTGCCGCGCGCGAGACGTTCGAGCCGAGCAGCAGCACCCCGTGCACAGGCACCACCACCAAGGGCGGCAGGGTCGCGCTCATCACGGCAATCATCAAGAGCCCGCCGCCAATCGCGAACGCCGCCGTCATGGCGGAGCCGACAAATGCTACAGCAATAAGGAAAAGGGCGTGCCATGGGCCGTTGAGGTCAGGTGGCAAGAAGCCGAATTCTGGCATGTGGGCCCCATGTCACGCCTTGCAGGCTTCGGCAATCTTCACATAACGGCTCTGTTGGCCCCGCCGCACCCATGTGATAAGCGTTAACAACTATCAACGATTGGCCGGCGCACGGGTGACGTGTCAATCGGCATGAGGGGAAGAGCATGCTGAATACGGTGATGGCCATAGTCGCGGCGTTTGCCACGCCCTTGGGTGCAGTCATTTTGGTGGCTGGGCTCTTAGCCATTGCGGGCCTGATCGTTTGGGCATTCTACGATGGGGACGGGGAGCAGCGCGTGGATGGCCCGGCCATCTCCGCACAGTCTCAAATGGCCCCGCCGCCGCCGCTGCTGTCGCCATCCTTGTTCAAAGGGTCCGCAAGCGTTGCGGGGGCGGAAGATAACACGCTGCGCAATCTTCTGATCGGCCTTCTCGTGCTGGTCGTGGTGTTGGTTTCGCTCAAGCTCGTCTTTGACTCATCAAGCTCATCCGGGGCGCAGGCGTCGAACCGCGCCGAAGAGACGCAGACGGCAGAAAATACAGCGCAGACAGACGATGCGTCAGCTATTAACATGACAGCGGGCGTGCCTTTCGCGCGGGGGGAGCGGACGCAGCCGATTTGCGATGACGCCTTCATCGATCCGCCTTTCAATACACAGTACAAGATGTGTGCGCTCACGCAGGCGGCCCGCTTTGATCGGATTGGGCTCAGCCGTAATGGCGTCGAAGTCTATTATCCGCAGTGGAAGAACGGCTCTGACCGCGTTGTGGTGACGCGTGAGCAGCCCGTGCCGTTCACTTTCGACAATAAGATCGAAATGATTGCGGGCCCCGATACCGACATCAATCAGTATGACGCCTATCTGGTGATCGGCATTGTCGAAGACGGTGTGGCGCCTGATGAAGCAAAAGTGCTGGGGGCGAACCGCGCCTTTGCCGTTGGCCGCTACGTTTTGGACAAGCTTCGCGGAGAAACCTCCGCAGACTGCCAGACCAATGGCCATGTCTATGCGCTGTCGCTCGGCGGCCATGCCCGCTCACCGGCGCGCATGCCCTCGACCTCGCCTGTTCTTGTCGGGGTGAAATTCGACCGGCGCTTCTCGAACTTTGATCTTGATGTTCTGGTGCAAGATTTCTTGCAGTCGAAGGGCGTGGAGATCACGGGCTATAACCTTGACGAGTTCGAGCCGCAGCAATTGCTCTTCACCGAGAAAGTCTGCGCGCGCGCCTAATGCGTCCGCGCGGCCACGCCTCTGGGCCTGGCAATAAACATCATGAGATCCGTTTGGTGCCGCCTGCTGCGAGGTGACAAGGCGTCCGGGCCCCGCTAACGGCGTGTCATGCGTTTGACCACTTGGAACATCAATTCCGTCCGCCTGCGCCTGCCGCAGGTTGAGAAATTCCTCGCCGAAACCGCGCCGGATATTCTCTGCCTGCAAGAAATCAAATGCCGGGATGATCAGTTCCCGCGTAAAGCGCTCGAGGCCGCGGGGTATCCGCATCAAGTGGTGGTCGGCCAAAAAGGGTATCACGGCGTCGCGATCATCTCGAAGCACCCCTTCGCATCCACCGAGCCCTGGTCGTTTTGCGGCAAAGATGATGCCCGCCATATCGCCGTCACGCTCGAAGACGGCGTCCAGATCCACAATTTTTATGTGCCCGCGGGCGGCGATGAGCCTGACCCTGAGATCAACGACAAGTTTGCCCACAAACTCGACTTCGTCGCGGAGATGACTGACCGCTTCAAAGGCTTGGGCAAGAAGGCGCCCATCGTGCTGGTCGGCGATCTCAATATCGCGCCCCAGGAGCATGATGTGTGGTCGCACAAACAGCTCCTCAAAGTCGTCTCGCACACGCCGGTCGAAACCGATGCGATGGGCAAGCTCATCGGCGCCGCGCCATTCATCGATGTCATGCGCGAGCTGATCCCGGCAGAGGAAAAGCTTTATACGTGGTGGTCCTATCGGGCGCGCGACTGGCGCGCCTCCAACCGGGGGCGCCGGCTCGATCACATCTGGGTCACGCCGCCCCTGCGCGATCGCGCGCTGGCCGGTGGCCGCGAGGCGCTCCAAATCCATGAAGCCGCACGCGGGTGGGAGAAACCGTCCGACCACGCCCCCGTCACGCTCAATTTCGCCCCCGCCTGAGGCCCATGAAAAAAGCCTTCCCGCCAGCGTGGCGAGAAGGCTTTCTCGAAAAAGGTGATCCTCGCCACGCGGCGAGGTTTCAACCGTTAAGGCGTGTTAGGCCTTTTTCGCGGTTTTCCGCTTCGTGGCTTTTTTAGCAGGCGCTTTTTTCGCTGCTTTTTTAGCCGGGGCTTTTTTGGCCGCTGTTTTTTTCTTGGTCGCCTTCTTAGCAGGCGCTTTTTTGGTGGCTTTTTTCGTTGCTGGCGCACGCTTCGGTGCCATCATCTCGGCTTCGATTTTGTCCAGCGCTTCAGCGTAGGCTTTCAGCGTTTTGATGAAGCCAGCTTGCTGCGATTTCGGCAGCATTGAGAGGGCTTTTTCTTCCGCTTTGATCACTTTGGCTTCCGACGTGGTCAGCAGTTTTTTGCCAGCTGCCGTGAGACGAACCGCGTTTGCGCGGGCGTCGTCTTTGGTGCGCTGACGGGCCAGAAGGCCTTTTTTCGTCAGGCGGGCGATCATGTCGGCCAGGGTTGACCGGTCAATGCCCGTGCGCCGAACGAGATCCGTTTGGCTCAGGCCTTCGTCGGCTGCCACAGTGTGCAGCACGGCGAATTGACGCGGCGTCGGGCCAGAAGCGCCGACTTCGTTTTTGTAAAGGTCGTCCGCGAACTGCTGTGCGCGGCGAAGCAGGTGACCAGGAGATTGTTGCAATGAGAAGTTCGCCATGGGGTCGCTCTTCAGTCTCTATTTTGAAGGGCGCGACAGTTGAAGTAGAAGGTTTGTGCGCCCCGGTTTGACAAAAAGGAGAGCGGGAAGGACCGCCCCCTGAAGTTCCTTATGCCCTTCTTGGGCACGCCGAACACGGACCTATTGCCATGTTAGTCTTAAAGAACTTTTGCAAAGTGATGACCTTCGGGCTGTCTGACAAGACTTTTTGGCTCCGAAATGATACAAATCCGCGATTTTTTGGTTCTGACAAGGAGTAGAGCGTGAAGGATACCGACAATTTGTCCCCGTCTTTTCGTGTCGGCGTCCCCGAAGGAGACGACCGGGAACGGTCAATCTGCACAAGGTGTGGCTTTGTCGACTACGTAAACCCGAAGATCGTCGTGGGAAGTGTGGCAACGGACGATCAGGGCCGAATTTTGCTTTGTCGGCGTGCGATCGAGCCAAGAAAAGGCTGGTGGACACTGCCTGCGGGCTATTTGGAGACTGGGGAGGGCACGGAGGAAGGGGCCCAGCGTGAGGCCCGCGAAGAGGCCGGCGCGGTGCTGACCATCGATACGCTGCTTGCGGTCTATTCAATCGTCCGGATTAGCCAGGTCCAGCTCATCTACCGGGCACGGCTCGATAATCCCGACACCATCGCGCCCGGCCCTGAAAGCCAGGAGCTGCAACTCGTCGCGTATGAAGACATTCCCTGGACAGAGCTCGCCTTTCCCTCCGTCGCCTGGGCGCTCAAGGATTGGCACGATGTTCGGGATGAAACCATCTTCGCGCCGCGACAAACGCCGCAGGGCGGGCTTTAGGCAATATTTGTAACGGGGGGAGGGGTGCCTGACCGCGCCAGCGCGGCCAGGCTTGGCCGGATCAATCGTCCGGGCCGTGGTTTTCGAGTTTGGGCAGATTGCCGATCATGCCGTCGGGGCGCGCTTTCTCTAACATCCGTTGGTAGGCGGGACGGGCTTCAATCCGTTCGCGCCACGCCAAAATATTGGTGTACTTGCTCGCATCCACGATATTCAGCGTCATCGCGAAGTTCAGCGGGAACAGCATCATAATGTCTGCCGCCGTGAATTCTTCCCCGCCAAACCATTCATGATCCGCTAAGAAGTCATCCGCGTATTGAACGACCTTATGCGCATCGACCAAGGGGGATCGCCGCTCAGGCGGTGAGATCTGCCAAACCCGATAATCCGCAATCGCGCGCGCGGCCAGCGAACCTTCCGAGAAGTGCATCCACATCAAATGGGTGGGGTAATCCGTGCTCTCCCGCGCAGGGGTCAATGCGCCCGGGGCATACCGATCGATGATGGTTTCGATGATCGCGCCGGATTCTACCACGATCTGGTCGCCAATGGCGACGGTGGGGGCCACGGGCATTTCCGGGTTCACAGCCCTGATCGCGGCCATCGACGCTGCCAAATCGCCTCGTGTGTATTCGAGGGTGTAGGGCAGGCCGAGCTCCTCCATCAGCCACACAATGCGCTCTGAGCGGCGGCCTTCGAGGTGATAAATCGTGATCTCCGGCATTTCGAGCGCGGTGGGCTCGGCAGCACGGATCGATGGCCCGGCCGCTGTGATAGCCGCTACGGCGAGACTGGCGGTGAGTATTTTTCGCATGTTTGGGTCCTCCCAGTTTTTGTTGTGGGAGGAGCGTATCAGGTCTCTTCGTTTTGGCGAGACGCCGTCGTGGGTTGAGAAACGCCAGCAAAAGAGGCGCTTGCCGCTTTCTCGTCTTCGGTTGTCGACGCATTGTCCGGGTCTTGGATGTGCTTCATCAAAAAGGGCGCATTGGCGATGATGAAGGCGAAATAGGCAATGGTGAAGCCAAACACCTTGATGGTGACCCAGGTGCCTTCTCCGGCGCATTCTTCGCCCGCGACGCATCCGGCTGTCAGTGTCCGCCACAGGATCTCATTGGCGATGGCTGCCGCGGCGTTAAAGGCCACAAACCGCCATGTCAGCGTACGCCACGCCTCGGTGGGCAGTGCTAAGGCGCCATCGAACAGGGTCTTGAGAAAGAGGCGCCCCGCCAACAGGCCGCCGCCCAAGACCGCCGCTGTCAGGCCATAGATGATCGTCGGCTTCATGTAGATGAAGGTCTTGCTCTGAAAGATGAAGGTCAGTGCCCCCATCACACCCGCGATCACGCCGGAGACGATCAGCATGGGGGCCACGCGGCGCGCTTTGATCAGTGAGTAGAGAAACGCGACGGCAAAGACCGGCAGAAACAGCGCCAGCGCGAGATAAAGCTCCTGGCCATCGCCTGCGAAAAACGACGTGCCCAGCAAGCTGTCGACCGGGCCGCCCAAGCGATCGTGGAAAAAAAAGCCGAGGAAGAAGGCGATCAGCGGGCCCATCTCCACCGCGAATTTCTCTTTGCCCGACAATTGGCGGGAGGTCATGGCAGGGGGTAGGGGCTCGGTCATACCGTCTCCGTCTCTTTTGCGGTCAGCGCTTTGGCGAAATCCTGGGCGTTGAAGGGCTGTAGGTCTTCGACGCTTTCGCCAACGCCGATATAATGAATGGGCAGCGCGAACTTATCG
>CAYFHK010000135.1:0-6930 GCA_964342585.1 uncultured Caulobacterales bacterium
AAGCGACTGATAACACGCCGTTCTTCCAGATCGGCGGGTTCAAATATGGCAAGCCGATTCTGGATCGTGTGATCACGCCCGAAACGCCGATCGAGGATGCGAAGACCGCAGCGCTCTTGTCGATGGACTCAACATTGCGCTCCAATCTTGCCGTCGGAATGCCGCTCGATCTCTGTCTGATCCTCAGCAACACCTATGAGCTGGGAGAATATCGCCGGATCGAACCCGACGATAAGAACTTCCACGCCCTCTCCGAAGCTTGGTCACAGGCCATCCGCGAGAGCTTTGTGAAAATGCGCGAGCTGCCGAAGTAACAGCACCCTGGCGGGCGACCAAACGCCCGCCACCATGCTGCTTTGCTAGCGACACCGACGTTAGACCGTCAGGTCCGCACGTCTGGCGCACAAAAAAGAAAATCCGAAGAAACAGCGTCAGCCTAAAGGCTCTATGCGGTCCGGCAAAACACTCAACGACGCGAGACCTTCGCAACGCAATATTCAGTGGCATTTATTGCCTCGCTGAAGGCTGCTTTTCTAAAGTTCGAGCAACTGCACTCCCTTCTCTTCATCGCAGTTCCCGAGTGGTCTCGCCCTCACGCCGCCCTACTTCTTTGCTGTAGGCGGCGGGATATCACTTAGACCTGATCGAAAGGGTAGAATGCGATGACACAGATTTCGCGACGGAATTTACTCGGCTCGGGGGCAGCGTTAGGCGCGGCGAGCGTGATGGGAAGCAGTGCCCGGGCGCAAGGAGATGACTATCAAACCGCACCAGTGACGCCAGAGGGATTTTCCGCTCTTTCTCCCGATGAGGCCCTGCAATTGCTGCAGGATGGCAATGAGGCCTTTCTCAACAACAACTTGCCCGAGGTGCCGACAAATGCGGAGCGTCGCCTTGAGTTGGCGAAAGGACAAGCGCCCTTTTGTGCTTATGTAACGTGCTCTGACAGCCGGGTGCCGCCGGAGCTACTCTTTGGTCGCGGCCTTGGCGAGCTCTTCATTATACGGAATGCAGGCAACACCGTCGACACGGTGGCGATGGGGTCGATCGAATATGCAGTGGCCGTGCTGCAAGTGCCGCTCGTGGTGGTGATGGGCCACGAAAGCTGCGGCGCGGTGGCGGCGGCGAAACAAGTCGTCGATGAGAATGCACGGTTCCCTGGCGCAATCGACGACATGATCCAACCCATCATCCCTGCCGTTCTCGATGTACGGAACGAGGATGGTGAAACCGACCTTGAGGACGCGGTTCGGCAAAATGTGCGGCGCGTGGTCCGGATGCTTCGGGAAGAGTCAGATCCGATTATGATGGGACCTCAAGAAGAAGGCCGAATGAAAGTGGTCGGCGCTTATTATGATCTCGACACGGGGTCGGTCGACTTTTTCGATCGCCCATGACGGTAAGGCGCACTTCACTCATCATCCCCATGGCGGGCGTTTGCGCCATGGGGATTGCGAAAGCACAGAACACCGGCGGTATCTTTCCGCCGAACGTGACCGAGGGCGCCGCCGCGGCAGAATATCGGTTAGGCTATCGTCCGGGTGAGGACGGCGCCCCAGATCGATGGGCAAATCGTCTGCACTATCAAAGGGCGATGGGCGATAACCTCATGTGGCGCGTCGTTGGCCAAGTGGCCGGACCCGATGGCGATCAAGATTTCGACTATGTGCAAGCCGAATTGTTCTGGGAGTTCTCGGAGAACACCGACCGATGGCGGACGGGCTTGCGGTTCGACGCGACCTATCGCGACGGCAATCGGCCCGAGGAACTGCGCGTCAACTGGACCAATGAGCTCGCCTTGAGCGATCGCTGGCGCGCCCGCTTTATCTTATTGAACAAGGTGCAATTCGGCGATCGCGCTGCCGACGGGATCGCCTTTGAAACGCGATCCAATCTCTTTTATCGCACCGATCAGGGAATCTCCCTCGGCGTTGAGAGTTTCAATCTTCATGGGTCAACGGAAGATTTCGATTTCTTCGGCGCCCGACAGCAGGTGGGGCCCTTCGCCGTCATTCCCATTGGGCAGGATTGGAGTGTACTGACGAGCGTTCTGATCGGCGCGAATGACGCGTCGCCAGATACCGACCTGCGTTTCTGGGTCACGCGGAACTTTTGAGCCTTTCGGAAATTGTTGTCGCTTGCGGAAAGCCTTCCGCATGACGAAATGCTTTTTTGTGTCTATGCGTATAAATAAATTTATGAAGCTCTTGCTCCATCATTTCTTCTTGGCGGCTGTCTTTGGGGCACTGCTCCCCGCCGCCCACGCACAAAGCACCAGCGGTGTGCCGTCCCCCGGGGTTAAGCCAGGCACCTCTGCCCTCGAATACCGCATTGGCGTCCGCCCGGCAGAAGACGGCGCGGAGACGCAGCTAGCAAACCGTTTCCACTATCAGCGTGCTGTCTCAGACGCGTGGCGTTGGCGGATGATTGGTCAACTCCGTGGCCCCGCCGATGATCAGAAGGTCGATCAATTGCAAGGGCAGTTGCTGTGGGACCTATCGGAGGATGATGATCGCTGGCGCACTGGCCTCCGCTTCGATGCGATCATGCGTAATGGCGCAGGCGCCGAAGAGCTGCGGGTGAATTAGCTCAACGAATTCGACGTCACGGATCGGTGGCGGGCGCGCGCCGCTTTATTCAACGGTGTGCAATTCGGTGATCGCGCGGCCGATGGCATTGGTTTTGAAACGCGCAGCAGTCTTATTTACCGTGCACAGAGCGATATCTCGCTCGGTATCGAGACTTATGCAATCCACGGATCAACGAAAGATCTCGACCTCTTCGGCAGGCGTTTCCAGACCGGAGCCTTCGCAGAATGGTCGCTGGCGGGCGGCTGGAGCGTCTTCACAAGTGCACTTTTCGGCATGAATGACCAATCCCCAGAGACAGAACTCCGCCTCTTCATCTCACGCCGCCTATAGGCAAGACCGGTACATCGTAACGCCTTGCACTGCACAGGGTAATTGCGCCACTTTCGCGCCATGACGCACGATGCCGCCGCTCTCGCCGCCGCCCTTGAAATCAAAGGTCTCACCTTCGCGTGGACACGCGGCGAGCCCGTTCTCGACATCCCCGATTTGCATATCGGCGCTGGCGAACATGTGTTCTTGAAGGGCGCGAGCGGCTCGGGGAAATCGACACTGCTCTCCCTCATCGCCGGCATCGCCACGCCCCAGACAGGCACGGTAGATGTCCTCGGTGCCCCGCTCTCCACCTTATCGGCGGCAAAGCGCGACCGCTTTCGCGGCGACCATCTCGGCATCATCTTCCAGCAGTTCAATCTGCTGCCCTATCTTTCGCTGGTCGATAATGTGCTGCTGCCCTGCCGGTTCTCGCCTGCCCGCGCGGACAAGGCGAAGGCGCGCGGCGGATCGCTCAAGACCGCGGCGATGGACCTGCTCGCGCGCCTCGGTCTCGAAGAAATTGCCAAGTCCCATCGGCCCGTCACCACGCTGAGCGTTGGCCAGCAGCAGCGGGTGGCCGCGGCCCGTGCCCTGATCGGCGGGCCAGGCCTTATCCTCGCCGATGAGCCGACCTCGGCCCTTGATGAAGGCGCACAATTGGCGTTCCTCTCCACCCTGATGGATGAGGCCAAGGCCAGCGGCGCAGCGCTGCTCTTCGTCTCGCACGATCCCCGGATGCAGCCCCGATTTGACCGCGTGCTCGACCTCGCCGAGATCAACCGCGCCGCCAGCGTGGGGGCAGCCGCATGAGCCCTGCCACCTTCCTCGCCCTCGCCTGGCGCAGCTTGATGAGCCGCCGCGCCACCGCGCTTCTTACTGTGCTGTCGGTCGCCCTATCCGTCGTCCTCTTCCTCGGCGTCGATAAAATCCGGCGCGGTGCCACCGAGAGCTTCCGCACGACGATCTCCGGCACGGATCTTATCGTTGGGGCACGGACGGGCGATATCAATCTGCTCCTCGCCAGCGTCTTCCGGATTGGCAATACGACGGACACGGTGAGCTGGGAGAGCTACAGCCGCATCGCCGCCCGGCCCGACGTCTCTTGGACCATCCCCCTCTCCTTGGGCGACAGCCATAAGGGCTTCCGCGTCGTTGGCACCACGCCCGCCTATTTCGACCACTACCGCTATGGCGCGAACCAACCCTTACGCATCGCACAAGGCGAAGGGTTCGCCACCATGAAGGCGGCGGTCCTCGGCGCCGCTGTGGCCGACAGCCTCGGATATGCGGTGGGCGACGAGATCGTCATCTCCCACGGCACCATTGCGGCCGACTTTGCGAACCACGAGGATCATCCGTTCACCGTGACAGGTATTCTCGCGCCCACCGGCACCCCGGTGGACCGAGCCGTGCACGTCACCCTTGCTGGCCTTGAGGACGTGCACGCCGAATTCGCCGCGGCACCCCGCGCGCTCGGTACGCCAGCACCTGAAGAGGATGACCATGACCACGATCATGATCATGATCATGATCACGATGATCATGAAGACGACCACGATCACGCCCACGACGAAGATGCACCGCTTTCGGACGAAATGGCCGACCCGCCCGAAGAGATCACAGCCTTCCTCGTCGGCATGCGCGCCCGTCCCCTCGCCCTTCGGCTTCAGCGCGACATCAACACCGATGACGCTGAGCCGCTCCTTGCCATCCTCCCCGGCGTGGCGCTGGCGCAGCTCTTTGAAGTTGTCGGCGGCATTGAGATGGCCTTCCGCATCACCACAGCGTTCGTCGTGGCGGTGGGGCTCCTGTGCCTCCTCACCGCTATCCTGACGAGCTTGAACGAACGCCGCCGCGAAGTGGCCGTCCTCCGCGCGGCGGGCGCCCGGCCTGGCCATATCTTCTCTCTCCTGATTATCGAGGCAGCCCTGCTCGCATTTCTCGGCACGTTGGTCGGCGCAGCTGCAGTCTACGGCGCCCTCGCCATCGCGACCCCAATCATTGAGGCGCGCTTCGGCATCCCGCTTGGCGCCCTCGGCATCGGTCTTTCCGATCTTGGCCTGCTTGCCGCTGTGGTTGGCGCCGCGACCGTCCTCGGCGCGATCCCCGCATGGCGCGCCTACCGAAATGCTTTGGCGGATGGGCTAACCGTGAAATTCTGAGGCTACTCGCCTGCCGCCACCGCCTCGAGCTCGCGGCGCACTTCGGGGGAGATTGGCGGCGGGCGTTCGCCCCGCTGCTGCCAGCTCGGCTGCCACCCGCTCAGGGGCACCGCCTCCGTCCCCGCTTGATTGGGGTAGAGATTTTCATCGCTATCGGCGGCCACCACCGGGGCACCGGCGCGCCGGGCGGCGGCCTCCCGTGCGGCGGCAGCGGCGCGCTCGATATCGGTCGTAAATCGCGGATCAGGTCGCGAAATCACACGCTCCCCACTGCTCATGCCGGCCAGCGGATCGGGCCCATAAAGTGGCTGATCGACACCGCCGCGGCGAAGCTGCCGCGCCATTTCCGCCCATTCTTCGCCATAAATCGCCGGGTCCGCCCGCCAGCCGGAGAGAATCTCACGACCCGCGCATTCGGCGGCCTTATCGGGATCTGAAAAGATCAGATTGCAGTTGATCGCCACGATGCCATCAGGGCGCCCGCGACCGGGATCGGTTTCCGGCAGCGCAACTTCGGGCAGCGCCTCTGTGCTGGCGGTTTGCGGCGGCGCGGCTTCCATCGCCCCGGTGGCCTCGCTCTCGGTCAAATCCTCTTGCTCGGTCTCGAGGGTTGGATCTTCTGCCCCGGCCGTGGCCTCGACCGTCTCTTCCGGCTCGTCGGGTTCGGGGGCCTCCGGCGGCTCGATCATCGAAGGGGGCACAACGAAGACGGTCACCACCTCTTCGGCATCCTCCACCCCGCGCAAGGGCGGATCGAATCGCACGCTGATCGCCATGAGGAAAATCACGAGGTTGAGCGCGATCGCGCCGGCCCAGGGCAATGCCGACCGGCCCCGCGCGCGCCAAAGCGGCGGGACCCGTCTGAGAATGCGAGAAGGCACGCCGCGCCATCCCGGCTCGGCCCCCTGTCCCTGTTCCTCATGTCGCGACGCCATTGCGAAACTCCTGACGAGCGCGCTACGGCGCGTCCACTAAATAACTGGAGATGTCGCCCCATGCACATCCTGCTGATCGGCAGCGGTGGACGCGAGCATGCCCTCGCTTGGAAGATCGCAAAAAGCCCCCTCGTGAAAAAGCTCACTTGCGCGCCGGGCAATCCCGGCATGGCCGATTTAGGGCAGATGGTTACGATTGCCGAGGAAACGATCGCGCAATACGCCGCAGATCACGCGGTCGACCTGGTGGTCGTTGGGCCTGAGGCGCCGTTGGCCGATGGGCTCGCCGACCGGCTGGCCACAGCGGGCATTCCTTGCTTTGGGCCGACGGCAGGCGGCGCGCGCATCGAAAGCTCCAAGGCGTTTATGAAAGACATTTGCGCCGAATACGACATTCCCGCCCCCGCTTATGGCCGGTTCGAAGACGCCGATGCGGCCAAAGCTTTTCTCCGCGCGATGCAGCCGCCTTACGTGATCAAAGCCGATGGCCTCGCCGCGGGCAAAGGCGTGGTGATCACCGATGCCATGGACGATGCAGAACGCGTCATCGACGAGATGCTAGGCGGCCAATTCGGCAAGGCGAGCGAGACGATCGTCATCGAAGAATTTCTGACGGGTACGGAGGTCAGTGCCTTCGCCATTACCGATGGCGAAACCCTGCTGCCCTTCGGCGCCGCGCAGGACCACAAACGCGCCTTTGACGGCGATGAGGGCCCAAACACGGGCGGCATGGGCGGCTTCTCGCCCTCGCCCGTCTTCACACCGAAGGTCGAGCGCGAAGCCTATGAAAAGATCATCGGCCCAACGCTTCGTGCCCTGAGGGATAAAGGCATCACCTATCGCGGCGTGCTTTATGCTGGCCTGATGCTCACTGCCGAGGGGCCAAAGCTGATCGAATATAATTGCCGCTTTGGCGATCCTGAATGCCAG
>CAYFHK010000136.1:0-6802 GCA_964342585.1 uncultured Caulobacterales bacterium
CACCGTCGAAGAGTCGAAAACGGCTGAAACCGAACTCGACGTCGTCGAGGGCATGCAGTTCGACCGCGGTTACCTCTCTCCGTACTTCATCACGAATGCGGACAAAATGGTTGCTGAGCTGGAAGATCCTTACATCCTCCTGCACGAGAAAAAACTCTCCAACCTGCAATCCATGCTGCCGCTGCTCGAAGCTGTTGTGCAGTCTGGCAAGCCGCTCCTCATCATCGGTGAAGATGTCGAAGGCGAAGCGCTGGCGACCCTCGTGGTCAACAAATTGCGCGGTGGCCTGAAGATTGCGGCCGTGAAAGCGCCGGGCTTCGGCGATCGCCGTAAAGCGATGCTCGAAGATATCGCGATCCTCACCGGCGGCCAGGTCGTCTCTGAAGATCTCGGCATCAAGCTTGAGAATGTCGGCCTTGAAATGCTCGGCACGGCGAAGCGCGTGGTGATCTCGAAAGACGAAACCACCATCGTCGACGGCGCAGGCTCGAAAGACGACATCGAAGCGCGCACCTCGCAAATCCGCAAGCAAATCGAAGATACGTCTTCGGAATATGACCGCGAGAAACTGCAAGAGCGTCTGGCAAAACTCGCCGGCGGTGTTGCCGTGATCAAAGTCGGCGGTGCGACGGAAGTCGAAGTGAAAGAGCGCAAAGACCGCGTCGATGACGCGCTCAACGCGACCCGCGCAGCTGTCGAAGAGGGCATTGTGCCTGGCGGCGGTACAGCGCTGCTTTATGCCTCGAAAATTCTCGAAGGCTTGCATGGCGAAAACCCCGACCAAGACGCCGGCATCATGATCGTTCGCAAAGCGCTGCAAGCGCCGCTGCGCCAGATCGTGGAAAATGCGGGTGCTGAAGGTTCGATCGTTGTTGGCAAGCTGTTCGAGCAAGACAGCGTCAAGTTCGGCTTCAATGCGCAGACGGAAGAATATGGCGACCTCCTCGCCATGGGCATCGTCGACCCGGCCAAAGTGGTGCGCACCGCACTGCAAGACGCCGCATCGGTCGCCGGTCTCCTCATCACGACGGAGGCGATGATCGCTGAAGCGCCAAAAAAAGATGACGGCCCAGCGGGCGGCATGCCCGACATGGGCGGCATGGGCGGCATGATGTAATCAGGCCAGCCCTTGCAAAAGGTCTGAACGGAAAGAGCGGTCCTTCGGGGCCGCTCTTTTTTTGTGTGCGGCATTCGGCTTAGATGGACCAAACGCCATGGCGTTGGTGTGTCGTTTGCCGGGGGGGCTCTTTGTGGCCGAAGTCTTTATTTCGTATGCGCGTGTTGATCGTCAGCGCATCCAGCCGATTTTGGATGGCCTCGCAAAAAGCGATATCGATTATTGGTTAGATGATGGGATCCTCACAGGCGCTGAATGGCGCCGGGAGCTCGACGGACAGTTAAACGTCGCAAAGGCGGTCTTGGTCGTTTGGTCTAAGGCTTCTGTCGAAAGCGATCATGTCATTGACGAGGCGCAGATTGGCGCCTCCCGACGTATTCTTGTGCCTGTTCAAATTGATGGAAAAGACGTCGCTCCACCAATCGGGTTTCGAGGAATTCAGACTGCAGATCTTTCCCATTGGCATGGCGATCTGAACGATGTTGCCTGGCGAGGTGTGATAAAGAGCCTTCGCCGTGCAATCGATGGCCGAGGAATGCCAACGTCGGGCGGCAGTACTGCAATTGAAAAAACGATCGTTGGTCCTGATAGCTTCCATATTTATGTCGACCGCACCCGGTCTGATGCGAAGAGAACGGCACCTCCGCCCTGGCAAGAAGAAATCTGGAAGCGTCAGCATTTGTCTAACCCGGTTTATCTCAATTTGACAAACCCGTTCCGTCGCGGTGTGCACGAAGTTATTTGGCATGGCGACACGCTCTTCTATGCTCGCGGGAGACGCATCGCACGGTTCCGTAAGCCTGGTGCGGTGGTTTTGATGGGTGAGCAAGAGGCTCGGTTAGCTGCTGTTAATAGCGGGAAGTTTCCGCTGCACACATCCTCCGGTGGATCTGTCGAAAATGTTAGACTGCAGAGTTTTCCTCCGTTGCAGTTCATCAAGCGAGGTGCGCAGAACTCGGAAGTATTCGAATTGGGAATTGCCTACATCGAAAAGAAACGTGTTTTCTTGCGCATATATCAGGCGTTGTATGCCGGTAGGTTACATGCGTGGGCGCAATTCCATGGGTTAAACGGGGAGGCTTTGAGCGATCCAGTTCAGATAGGTGACAAGGCAAAAGAACGAGCGCCGAATGCAACGATTCTGCCCAGCGCGTCGGGGAATTATGTCTCGATCCAGTTAGACTCAGCTTATAATTGGGCAGATGCTGATCTTTATCGTATTCGAGGCGATTCCAGTGCTCCGCGCCTGGAGTTTGCGCAACACCTGCAAAGTGGCGTCCGGCGTTGGGCTTGGCACCGAAGCCGCGATCTGTTGCTTACGAGAGATTTCGACACTGGATTGAAACATACACCTGTCATTGTCGAAATCTACAACCCTGAGACTCGGGTCGTCGAAGCTAGGGCCGATATTGGTTTGCTGGGCGGAATGGGGAGCTTTGAGTGGAGCGTATCGGGTCGATATATCGCTGCTGATGGTGCCAACAACAAGATGCGGATTGCGGACTTTCTGACCAATCAAGTTTTTTCTTTAGGCGGAGATGAGTTTTATTTTCCTGATGAGATCAAGTTGTTCGGTATTTCTCCGGATGAACAGCGTATCTTTGTTATTGATCGCTTCGATCGCCTACGTATCTTCTCAATGCACACCGGCGAATTGTTGACACGGATAGATCTTCTTTTTGGAGAGAAAAATCGGACCAATTATCTTTATCGGGGGCCTGCTGGTCCGTCGAGGCGTTCGTTGTGGAGTGAAGACGGCCGAAAGCTCGTTGTGCGGAGTGGTCGCGATATCGCTGTTTATTCATTGTAGCATTCCGGGGTATCAATATCGGAACTAACTCGCCATCAGCGGATAGCTCTGCAGCGGATGATACGGTCCGCCGCCGCCGAGTTTGGCCGAGTACAGAGAGAAGGCGTCCGGCTCGAAACTTGGCGGGCCGAAATAGCTTCGCCCGTGGAGCCAATGGGCGACTTCGACATCGGAGGCGCCGCGAAGGCGGCCAATGGTGATGTGCGGGGCGAATTTCCGCTTTTCAGGGTCGAGCCCTGCGGCGCGGCAGATACGTTCACATTGGATCTGCAGCTCAGTTAGCGCTGGGGCCGGCGCAATGGCGATGTGCACGGAGCGTGGTTTCTTGCCGCCGAAGGCACCAAACTGGGTCGGCTCGATTTTTGGTGCGGGTACGATGATTTCGCCCAAGCGCGCGGCGATCTCGCGTGTCTTTGGCGGTTCCACCTCGCCGATAAAGCGCAGGGTGATGTGGTAATCGTCCGGATTTACCCATTTGACCGGCTCAAGCCCGCCCGCGCTCATCGAGAGGACGGTGCGCACTGCCTCGGGCACGGGCAAACCGATGAAAAGCCGATCGTCCATATACGTTCAATTAGGCAGCGCCGATGACCGGTGTGTCAAGGTGGGGCTGGCCCCACTCGGCCCACGATCCATCATAGAGGCGAACATTTTGTGCCCCGACAGCCTCAAGCCCAAAGTGCAGGATCGCCGCGGTGACCCCGGAACCACATGTCGTTACAATGGGCCGCGACAGATCGAGACCGGCACCGGCAAAGATCTCTGCCAAGGTCGCCGTATCTTTCAGGCTTCCGTCTGCGATCAAATCTGACGCTGGCACGTTGATCGCGCCGGGCATGGCGCCACAGCGCAGGCCAGGGCGCGGCTCTGGCGCGGTGCCTTCGAACCGGCCAGCCGGGCGCGCATCGACGATTTGTGTTGCGCCGTCGGCAACCAGCCCCTGCATCTCGTCAAAGCCGACAACACGCTGCGGATCGAAATCGGTGGTGAAGACTCGCGGCATGGGCTGGGCCGGGGCGTCTGTCACCTGGCCACCCGCCTCACGCCAGGCAGGGAGCCCGCCATCGAGGATCATGACGTTCCGTGCCCCCATCGTCTCGAAGGTCCATCGCACGCGCGGCGTGGAGAAGAGGGCGCCCGCCTCATAAAGGACCACTGGCGTCGCCTCATCGATGCCAAGCCCGCCGATGGCAGCGGCAAAGGCTTCGGGCATGGGCAACATATGCGGCAGGTCTGTTTCCAAATTGCAGACCTTGTCGAGATCAAACCGCACCGCCCCCGGAATATGCGCGGCGGCGTATTCCGCATCGGCGTTTCGCGCCTTATCCAAATGCCACGAAGCATCGACGAACCGCCAGGCATCGGGAGCCGCGAGGGCCTTTTCAGCGGTGACCAAAGCGGGATGTCGTGCGCCTTGAGGGGCCATAATAATTCCCTTTCTCGCCGACTGGGAAAGCGTCGCGCCGTGGCGGAAAGCGATACGGCTCGACCTGTGGTAAACGGTATGGCACTCATAAAGCGATGTCACGGGGGTCGAGAAGATGACGATGAGCTTTTCACGGCGAGGGTTTTTGGTCGCAACAGCGTCGGTAATGGCAATTCCTGCTTGCGCGACGGTTCCCTCGCTCACTCCAACACAGACAGCCAATTCGTTGCGCAGACTGCTCAGCGTGTGTGCCACGGCTGCGCTTGAGCTGGCTAGCGATGACACCGGTTATCGAAACCAGCCACCTGTCGAAATCGGCCTGCCGAGTTTCCTCGCACCGGCCCAGCGGCAGTTAATCGGGAGGGGGATGTCGGAGACTTTCAACTCTTTCACTAAACAGCTGAACATAGCGGCGCAGAAGGCTGCGGGCACTGAAGATGCTCAGGTTCTGTTCTTCGAAGCCTTGAATGCAATTTCCCTAACCGACCCGTCAGCCGTTTTATGCGGCGGTTCGACCGCCGCTACGCGCGCCTTTAGATCGGAGATGGGGGCGCGAATTGTTGGACTCTACGAGCCCATTATGAAGCAACAACTCAAAGAGGCTGGTGCTATCGATAGCGAACTCGGTCTGCTGGCAAAGCTAAGCGAGGGGCCATTTGCCGTGGCACTGCCAGAAGAGGTGGTTGACTTGGTTATCGAATACGCAACTGAGGCCGCGGTTGAGGGGTTGTTTGTGTTCATGGGTGAAGTTGAAAAAGCCATCCGCAAAACTGGTGGAACACAAACAGCCATCGAATTGGAGCCACCCTTTGTTGGAAAGAGCATCGAGGTGGGTGAATTACCCCAGATCCATACGCTATTTTCAAATGACCTAAAGTGCTCTTAAGGAAAGATGTGGCGACCGCGCTTAACGAATTGTCAATATCGAATACACCTACTCATAAGTACAATCAGAAGACCAGAGTGGGATTATGTAACGGTCATTTTGCAGTGCGGGATAATTTCACTCTTCCTGCCTGCATTTTACAGTAGACATTCTCCTCCATTTTCTGACTAATTCACGATCACGCGACGGTGTGGTCGGTGGCCAAACGATGCGAACCGGTCACGCCGAAGATCTGGCGGGGAATGACCAGGGAGGAGAACCGATGCTGAAACGGTTTATGGGTGTTGCGGCGGGTGCTGCTGTTGCCACCGCTGCCGCCACCGCAGAGGAGCCATCATCATTCGAATTGCTCGCTGCCACGCTCGACGGGCGGCTGACCATGGCCATTGTGAACCACAATGGAATCGCCGTCGCCATTGAGCTGCAGGACGAGACGCCTGAAATCATCCAGGGGCTAGCCGCGGGCGCGATCCTTTCCGATCTCCGGGAAATCGTGACCCAAGGAGATGAGGCGCCGGCGCTGATCGAAATCGCCTCAGGGTCAACCCACAGCCAGGTGCGCGTCGACGGCGCGATGCGTGTGGGCCATGCCAGCCGCGCGCAAACCGAAGAAGTGCTCCGCGGTCTGCCGAATATGACGCCTGAGCGTCTTCAAGAGCTGCGGTCGCTTCTTTCTCTCTAGAACGCTTCTCGTGAGCGGCGGGAAGCGCCGCCTTCCGCAACCGCCCCGGCTTTGCGATAGGGCTTGTCACTTTCTGCCGGTGATGGTTAGCGCCAGCGCCTTGCGCCGATGATCGTCATGGGCGCGACAGAGGAAATGTCGGCGCGTGCCTGAGCTCCCCGAGGTTGAGACGGTTCGCCGTGGGTTGATGCCCGCGATGGAGGGCGCGCGCATCACAAAAGCGGTTATCTTTCGTCCTGACTTGCGGTTTCCCTTTCCCGAAAATTTCGTCGATCGATTAGCTGGGCGCCGCGTTGAGAAGCTGGGACGGCGCGGCAAGTATCTTGTGGCGACCCTCGATAGCGGCGAGCATTGGATCATGCATCTTGGCATGTCCGGGCGCTTCACGATCGAAGGGGTCGGGGTGCCGGGCGCGTTCCAGCACCAAGTGGCCGCGGACAAGCATGTCCACGCGCATTTTGCCTTTGAAGGGGGCCCGATGGGCGCGGCCCAAGTGCGTTTCAGCGACCCCCGCCGATTTGGCTATATGCTGCTGGCGGAGCTGGGCACCCTAGAGAGCACACCGCCTTTCGCGGAGATGGGCCCAGAGCCGTTGAGTGACACGTTCACGCCGGCTCTCCTGCGTCAGCGGCTTGAGGGTCGCCGCACACCGTTAAAAGCCGCGCTGCTCGATCAGCGGATCGTGGCCGGTCTTGGCAATATCTATGTGTGCGAGGCGCTTTTTCGCGCAAAGCTGTCACCGCGACGGCAAGCGGGTACGGTGGGCCCGGCGCGGGCGGCCCGATTGGTTACGGCGATCCAAGAGGTGCTGCTCGCGGCCATCGCGGCCGGCGGGTCCACCTTAAGGGATTATGCGGCCGCGGATGGCGCGCTTGGCTACT
>CAYFHK010000137.1:0-6757 GCA_964342585.1 uncultured Caulobacterales bacterium
TGCGGGCACCCCTATGTGTTAACACCTCTTCATGATCGAGGATGGGGGCAGCCACGATCCAGCGGCCTCCTGCATAATCATTCGCAACAAGCGATGTAACCGGAGGCCGTGCCCCGTGACCGTAGAGCGCCTGACCGACGAAGATATCCGTACACTGCGTACGCTCATTGACGCGCAACGATCCTTCGATCGTTTGTATGAAGATGGTGCGAGCACCGGACTCGGCATCGATTATGCCGGCGACGGCGCCATCTGGCCACTGTCAAAAATTCAAGCTGGCCTTAAGACACGCGCCGAAGGCGTCGAACTCCTCGAGACGGACGATCAGCGGCATGTCTTGCGGGCGCGCGAGCCCGAAACCGAGATGACATTCATTGCCGTTCTCGATCATGTTTCCGGCCGACCGAACGACATCAAAGCGATCACCTTTGCATGCTTCATCGCCAATGTTGCGGGCATGACGGAAGATTGGGTGGAAGAGCTGAACGAGGCCCTTCCGGTTGGTCTCGCTGAATTGAACGAACACGGACAGCTTGGCATCTTCGCTGCACCGAAGGTGCAGGGTGACTTCAATAAAGATCTCTTCGACCTTCAGATCAGCTTGTTCTATCAAGTTCTGCACACGGTTTATAATCGTATCGTGTTGCTGATGCGCGCGGGCGGCCAAACCATGTCAGCGGCCGATACGGTGCGTGACTTCCTCAGCCACCAATCCGATGGCGGGGCAAAGCTCTATAACTATCTCGATCAACCACCGGCAGAAGCGCGGCCTTCGAAAGCCCATGAACAGACAGTTGCAAGCTTTGGTGGAATGATGGGTGGGCGTCGCACATGCCCAGACTGCGGCGGACGTGGACGCCGTCGTTTCAGGCAATGTGGTACATGCGGCGGATCCGGATATATCGGCTAAACGAAGAGGGGTCTAACGGTCCTCGAACGATAGGCGTAGACCCTCAGCGCTCATCTCAACGCGGCCAAATTCCTGCAGCGCGTTCATGCCGAGCAAGCTGACCTCAAGCTTGTCGTCAGGGATGATAAAGGCCGTGACATTTTCGAGCATCACCGGGCCAAGCTCAAACCGATCGAGCTCCGCCCGCGCCGCTTCGACCTGCCCATTGGCAGTCGAAAAGCGATAGCGATAGTCCCCAGGATTAGGGTTGATCCCTGCACTGAGCGCATCGCGGTCGCGCAATGTCACATAGCTAGCGCCCGTATCGACCAGCATGACCACCGGCGAGCCGTTGACGTAGACCTCCGTCATATAGGCGCCGCCTCGGCTTGCCGGGATCAGCAAGTCTTGTGCGCCCGTGGCTGTACGGACGACCTCTGGGCTGGCGGCAGAGACGCGGGCACTGCTGGCCGCAGGCAGACCGCCGCTCTCGCTTAAACGCACCCCAAAATACAGGAGCAGCCCAACCATGACGGCAAGGGCATAAAATCCGGCATACTGACCTTTCATCCTGCGACCTTGACCTAAATCTCGAGCACGTCGCGCATGGTGTAGAGCCCGGGTGGCTTGCCCACGACCCACCGGGCCGCAGCCAATGCCCCGCGCGCAAACAGCGCCCGGTCCATTGCGCGATGGGACAGGGTCACAATTTCTTCTTCAGATAGGAAGGACACGTCGTGATCACCGTGCACGCCGCCGCCGCGAAGCACCGAAAAGCCGATCTCCCCTTCTTTGCGCGGACCGACCTGACCATAACGCTCAAAGACAGCGCGCTCAGACAGGCTGACATTCGCGCCCCTTGCCGCGGCCTCCCCCAGCATCAACGCAGTACCCGAGGGCGCGTCGATCTTGCGCCGGTGATGGGCCTCGAGAATTTCGATATCGTAGTCTGAAAGCCGCTGCGCGGCCTGTTCTACCAGCGCCATGAGGAGGTTGATGCCCAGCGAGAAATTTCCAGCTTGGACGACCGGCACCGTATCAGCTGCCGCCCGGACGGCAGCCTGCTCATCGGCATCTAAGCCGGTCGTGCCCGTGACCAGCGCCACGCCGCGCGCCGCGCAGGCCGGGGCAAAGCCCACCGTCGCCGCGGGTGCCGTGAAATCGACCAACACCTCAGCTGACGAAGCCGACGCCACATCATCAAAGACCGCCGCCTGCGGATGACCCGTACTGACGGTAACTTGCTCGTCTGCAATGACGCCAATGAGCTGGTCTTCCGCGGCGCCTTCCAACAGAGCGAGCACCGCACGCCCCATGCGGCCGGATGGTCCGCTGACGAGAATCTGCGCGCCCATCAGTGGCCCGCGCCTGCATCACGGATATTGTCCCAAAAGTCTTTGGCCTTATCAAAGAAGCTATTCGACTGCGGACAGTCTTTGCCACCGCCCTCTTCACAGAATTCGCGCAACAGCTCTTTCTGCTTTGGGGTGAGATTGGTTGGCGTCTCAACGCGCAGCTCCACAAACATATCGCCGCGGCCTTTGCGGCGGAGGAGCGACATGCCTTGGCCGCGAAGTCGGAACTTTCGCCCCGTTTGTGCACCTTCAGGAATTTTGATTTTCACACGACCGCCATCGATGGTGGGGGCATCGACTTCCCCGCCAAGCGAGGCGGTAACCATTGGCACGTGCACGTCGCAGTAAAGATCGGGCCCGTCGCGCTCAAAGAGTTCGTGATCGGCAACGCGGACGAAAAGGTAGAGGTCCCCGAATGGCCCGCCGCGAACGCCCGCCTCACCTTCGCCGGTCAACCGAATGCGTGTGCCATCCTCGACGCCCGCCGGGATTTCAACTTGAAGCGTCCTGTCTTTGCGAACACGGCCCTGCCCGCCGCAATCGGCACACGGATCTTCGATGATCTGCCCTTGGCCATGGCATGAAGGGCATGTGCGCTCGACCGTAAAGAAGCCTTGCTGCATCCGCACCCGTCCCGCGCCGCCGCAGGTGGCGCAAGTGGTCGGCGAGGTGCCTGGCTCAGCGCCCGAACCGTTACAGGTGTCACACGTCTCAGACGAGGGGACAGTGATCTCTTTTTCCGCGCCGTGGAAAGCATCGCGCAGGGAGATCTCGAGCTCCATTTTGAGGTCCGCGCCGCGACCCGCTTGCCCTCGGCCGCGCGCCCGCGCGCCGCCCATGAACTCACCGAAGATGTCTTCAAAAACGTCGGAGAACGCGCCGGAGGCAAAGCCGCCGCCAAAGCCATGGGCCCCTGCCCCGTTTGCGCCGCCATTTTGGAAGGCCGCGTGGCCAAAGCGGTCGTAAGCCGCGCGCTTTTGATCGTCGGACAAGACCTCGTAGGCCTCGCCAATTTCTTTGAACTTTTGTTCGGCGGCCTCATCCCCCGGGTTGCGGTCGGGATGATATTTCATTGCCAATTTACGGAAGGCGGACTTGATCGCGGCCTGATCGGCGCTGCGCTCTACGCCCAGTGTCTGATAATAGTCCTGCGCCATGTCTCATTTCGTCGTACTGGAATTGGAGCATAGGTGGCGTCGATGCGGCCGCGAAACAACCGTCTAACGGGCCCCATCACGCGAAGAATTGTGATCTCGTTAATCGCTGCCAAGGGTCAAATACCGGGTGACAGGCCCTTTGAGGTAGATCTCAGCCCGCTCCGGCATCGCGGTCGTTGCGAGCTCTAAGATATCAGCCGGTGCGGCGGGGACGGTCGCCATCGCCAGACCAGGGGCTTCGCCAGGCGTTGAGGGCTGCGCCTCGGCGTAAGTCCGCTCCTCCATGGCTTGGAGAAAGTTATCGATATCCCGCAGGAAGGACCCGATGTGGAAGAAGAGGTGGTTTCGGCCCACCCCGCCAATCAGCCACACTTTGGTGTAGAGATAGCCCTGGCCCGTGGGCAGGCGGGTGACGGACGAGACCTGCGATGTTTGCAGCTGAAAATCGTTGATCAGCGCCAACGGGAAATCGCCGCCGAAAAGGCCGGCAACCTCCATCAACTCACACCCTGTTTGGGCAACCTCATTGGCGCATTCCCGCGTGATCACGAAAAACGTGCCGCCCCCCGGCACATTGGTGCGGATCACGGCGCGCCCGCTGGGCAGGGTCTGCACCTGCGCCTGAAGACCTTCGGCGCGAAGCAGAGAGACCAGCTCACTCTGGCTGATTTGGGTATAGGGTTGGGAGGCCACTGAAAGCGAATTGCTCTGCGCGGCAGCGGCTGACGCCCCCAACATACCCAAAAGCCCCACGACAACGCCGACTAGTCTTTGTGAAAACACAACGCACCCTCGCCAAAAAACCCCGTGGTGAAACCGTAACCTAGCGAAGGAAGCGGGGATAGCCCACGCGCGCCGATTACGTAGTTAACTCGAATCAGTACCGCTTCCCAAACAGCCTATTGCGCGTGGCACAGACAACCGCTCTCGACGCTTCGGCAGCAATGCGATAACGCCGACGGGTCAGGCGTTGGGGGCAGCGGTGAGCGGACGGGTCTTTATTTCGTATTTCCGCGAAGACTGGCCGATCGTGAAAACGTTGGTGCGCCATTTCGATCGGCGATCGATCCCCTATTGGGTGGATGACCAGAACCTCAACACGGGCGACGTGTGGGACAGATCTGTCGAAGATCGAATCCGTAATGCTTCGGCCTTCCTGTTTTGCATGTCGCAAACCTATTATGACCGGCCCAACTCCTATGTTCACAAAGAGTTGGAAATGGCCAATGCGGTCCTGAAAGGGATCGACCGAAACACGCCTTGGTTCCTCCCCGTTGCCCTAGATGCGGCCCCGCTTCCCCCATATCCACTCAATTCGGGCATTCTGATGTCGCAAATACACGCGGTCCAGCGTCTCAAAGCGCGGGCCCGATGGCGACAGAAAGTGGCCGATCGGGTCGCTGTCATCTTGGGCCTAACAAAAAGCGATGAGGCGACGCTCTTTGTCACGAACGACAACATTTCCCACTACAGCCCTTTCATGCTTCGCCTGCCTGATCCTAGTCAGCAGGCGGCGCTGAAAGGCGACGGTAGTGTTTCTAAAGCGGATCTCGCGGCGATTAAGGTTTTCACCGACGATGAGACATGGCGTCCCTTCTCAGAGGTTTGGGCCGCATATATCGCGGAGGCGCCCTATGTCGGGGGCGCAAATCCATGGGATTTCGACAATATGGGGCATGGCCACGCACAGATCCCTGGCCTGCGACGTTTCCGGCAGGGCAAGAAGACCATCGTCCAACTGCCCCCAGGTCGGCATCGGCTGCAAGTTGCGGAGATCCATATCTTTGAGAAGCCAGGGTTTAAGAATCCGACGATGTACTTCCCGAAGGTCCGCACAGCCGCACCTGTAGAGATTGATGTATCGGCCGGCGATCGGCTGAACGCCGTCCTTCGAAAGACCGCGCGGACCGGGCTTTTGTGGCGGCACGGCGACGGCGGCGGCTTTCCATTCAAGTTCACCCTCGTTCAGTAAAACAACAAAAAAAGCCTGGGCGGACGCCCAGGCTTTTCTCCTACTAATCTTCTATCGGCTTACTTCTTATCGCCGTCGACTTCTTCATAATCGGCATCGACGATTTCAGCGTCTTCAGCGGCATCTTGCGCTGCGTCAGCGGCGGCTTGCTGCTCTTCGGCTTCGGCATTGCCTGCGCCATAGATCGCTTCGCCGAGCTTCATGCTGGCTGTCGCGAGTGCCTGTACCTTCGCGTTGATCTCCTCAGCGGAGCTGTCCTCTTTCTCGAGGGCCGTACGCGTTTCAGCGATCGCGTCTTCGATCGCCTTCTTGTCGGCGTCGGAGACCTTGTCACCATGCTCTTTGAGCGAGCTTTCGGTCGAGTGGACCAAGCTTTCGGCCTGGTTTTTCGCTTCGACGCGTTCGCGGCGCTCTTTGTCGGCCTCGGCGTTCGCTTCGGCATCCTTCACCATGCGTTGGATGTCGTCATCGCTGAGACCGCCAGAGGCTTGAATACGGATCGATTGCTCTTTGCCCGTCGCTTTGTCCTTGGCCGACACGTTGACGATGCCGTTCGCATCGATATCGAAAGTAACTTCGATTTGCGGCACGCCACGCGGCGCCGGCGGAATGCCCACAAGGTCGAACTGGCCGAGCATTTTGTTGTCGGCCGCCATCTCGCGCTCACCTTGGAAGACGCGGATGGTCACGGCAGACTGATTGTCTTCAGCCGTCGAGAACACCTGACCCTTCTTGGTGGGGATGGTCGTGTTGCGCTCAATGAGGCGCGTGAACACGCCGCCCAGGGTTTCGATCCCGAGAGACAGCGGCGTGACGTCGAGCAGGAGAACGTCTTTCACGTCGCCTTGCAGCACGCCCGCTTGGATCGCGGCACCCTTCGCCACGACTTCGTCAGGGTTCACCCCTTTGTGCGGTTCTTTGCCGAAGAACTGCTTCACCGTTTCTTGGATCTTCGGCATGCGGGTCATCCCGCCAACGAGCACGACTTCGTCGATGTCGCTTGCGGTCACGCCGGCATCCTTCAGCGCGGCTTTGCACGGCTCGATGGTGCGCTTGACGAGATCTTCGACAAGGCTTTCGAACTTCGCGCGCGTCAGCTTCACATTGAGGTGCTTCGGCCCAGACGCATCCGCCGTGATGTAAGGCAGGTTCACTTCGTATTGCGAAGCGCTTGAAAGCTCTTTCTTGGCTTTCTCAGCTTCCTCGCGCAGGCGCTGCAGCGCGAGTTTGTCTTGGCGCAGATCAATGCCTTGATCTTTTTTGAACTCATCAGCCAGGTGATCAACGAGGCGAAGGTCAAAGTCCTCGCCGCCCAAGAAAGTGTCGCCATTGGTGGCTTTCACCTCAAAGACGCCGTCGCCGATTTCCAAGACCGAGATATCGA
>CAYFHK010000138.1:0-6682 GCA_964342585.1 uncultured Caulobacterales bacterium
GCCCACCATCAGCACCACGCAGCGCCGGGCACGGCAGAGGATCCGGACTTCTCTGTCCAGCATCCGCGCGCCTTCTGGCCCTGGTTCGCTGAGTTTTTCGGCCGCTATTTCGGCTGGCGACCGCTGATTTTCGTCAACGCCGTGGTTGTCGTCTATTGGCTGATTTTGGGCGCGCCGATGGCAAATATCTTTGTCTTCTACGGCCTGCCCGCACTGTGTTCAGCGGCGCAGCTTTTCTATTTCGGCACCTATCGGACCCACCGCCATGAGAGCGGATCTGGGTTTGCCGATCATCACAATGCCCGCAGCACCCCCTTTGGCTGGCTAGGCTCCTTGGCGAGCTGCTATCATTTTGGGTATCATCACGAGCATCACCTTTTTCCGCATGAGCCGTGGTGGCGATTGCCCGCGCGGCATGCAGAGCAGCGAGGCGCCCGTGACTTGGTGGCATAAAGTGCTGATCGTCCTCACCGTGGCCGCGGCCATGGAAGGGTTTGCGTGGTGGGCGCACCGCTACATCATGCATGGCTGGGGCTGGGCGTGGCATCGTGACCACCACGAGCCACACGATAATCTCTTCGAGAAAAATGATCTGTTCGCGGTGGTTTTCGGTAGCTTCGCGATCGTTCTTTTCTGCCTTGGCGCGTGGGTGTGGACGCCGGTTTGGTATGTGGCCGCTGGGATTACCCTGTACGGATTAATGTACGCCTTCGTGCATGATGGCTTAGTCCATCAGCGCTGGCCGTTCCACTGGGTGCCGAAGAAAGGCTATCTGCGCCGACTGGTCCAAGCGCACAAGCTGCACCACGCGGTGACGACCCAAGGCGGCAATGTCAGCTTTGGCTTCGTGCTCGCGCCTGACCCGCAAAAGCTGCGGCAAAAGCTGCGAGAGTTTCGCGCAGCGCGTTACGCTGGCTCGTCAGAAGCCTCATAGCGCGCGCGGAAATCAGCCGCCCACGCATCAAAGTGCCCTTCTTCAATCGCTGATCGCATGTGCGCCATCACTTGCTGGTAAAAATGCAGATTGTGCCAGCTGAGCAGCGTCGGCGCGAGATACTCGCCTGCCCGGAAGAGGTGATTGAGATAGGCCTTTGAGTAATCCCGCGAGGCCGGACAATCGCTATCGGGATCGAGCGGGGACGAATCATCGACAAACTTCGCGTTCTTGATGTTGATCGGCCCATCCCAGGTGAAAGCCTGACCATGGCGCCCTGATCGCGTCGGCATCACACAATCAAACATATCGATGCCGCGCTCGACCGCGCCGACGAGATCGAGCGGCTTCCCCACGCCCATCAGATAACGGGGCTTGTTGGTCGGCAAAACGGGTGTGGTGAACTCGAGCACACGGAACATCTGCTCTTGCCCCTCGCCAACGGCGAGACCGCCTACGGAATAGCCGGGGAAATCGATTTCCTGCAGCGCCTCAGCAGAGCGCTTGCGCTGATCCTCAAAAACCGACCCTTGCACGATGCCGAATAGCGCCATGCCCGGCTGCGCCATATCGGCGAAGGCAGCCTTCGACCGCTTCGCCCACCGCACGGACAGCTCAAGGCTTTCGAGTGACGCCTCTTCTGTAATGGGAAAGGGCGGGCACTCATCCAGCTGCATCTGAATATCGGACCCTAAGAGGCACTGAATTTCGATGCTGCGTTCAGGCGTCAACATATGGCGCGAGCCATCGATATGGCTTTGGAACGAGACGCCCTCCTCGGTCAGCTTACGGAGCTTGGCGAGCGACATCACCTGGAATCCGCCGCTATCAGTGAGGATGGGCCCATCCCATTGCATGAATTGGTGGAGACCGCCCAGCGCGGCGACGCGCTCTGCTGTTGGGCGAAGCATCAGATGATAGGTATTCCCCAGGAGAATGCCTGCGCCGGTCGCCTTCACATCCCGCGTCTGCATGGCTTTTACCGTGGCCGCCGTGCCGACAGGCATGAAGGCGGGTGTATGGATCTCCCCACGCGGGGTCGTCACGACACCGCGACGGGCGTCGCCATCGGTGTTTAACAGGGTGAAAGAAAAATCGTCAGCCATCTGCACGCTCGAACAAACACGCGTCGCCATAGGAGTAGAAGCGATAGCGTTCGGTGATGGCCTCGCGATAGGCCGCCATAACGCGGTCATACCCAGCAAAGGCACTCACCAACATCAACAGGGTCGATTTTGGCAGGTGGAAATTCGTGATCAGCGCATCCACCATATTGAAGCGAAAGCCAGGTTTGATGAAGAGATCGGTGGTGCCCCGGAAAGCATTGACGACGCCGGGACCCGTCGCGGCGGCTTCGAGCACGCGTGTTGACGTCGTGCCCACACTGACGATACGACGGCCTTCAGTTTTTGCATCTGTCAAACGGGCGGCGACTTCGGGCAAAATTTCGCCGAATTCATGGTGCATTTTGTGATCGTCAACGTTATCGGCCGTGACCGGCAAGAATGTGCCCGCCCCGACATGCAGCGTTACGCGTTCGGTGCTGATGCCCGCTTCGGCGAGCGCCGCGAAAATCTCATCCGTGAAATGTAGACCTGCAGTCGGCGCCGCGATGGAGCCCGTTTTTTCGGCATAGACCGTCTGATAGCGATCACGGTCCGTCTCATCGGCCGCGCGGCGACGCGCGATGTATGGCGGGAGCGGCATTTTCCCGGCCTGGTCAAGGACTTCTAAAAACGTCCCTGGCGGAATATCCGTCGACAAAACAGTCTCTGCGCCCTCGCGACGCTCGACCGTGAAAATCAACGCATCACTGACGATCAGCTGATCCCCTTCCCGCAACCGCTTGCCGGGACGAGTGAAGGCGCGCCAAACGCTCTGCGTCGGCGGCGCCGCCTCCTCTGGTGAGAGAAGGTTGATATCAACCTCGACATCACCGCCACCACCTTCTGCGCGCGCGGGCCGAATGGCGCGCAGGGCCGCGGGGAACACTTTCGTGTCGTTGATGACCAAAACATCGCCTTTGCGAAGCAATCCGGGCAGGTCGGCAAAAACGTGATGCCCTAGCCCGCTCGGGCCCACATGAAGCAAGCGCGACGCGTCTCGTTTGGCCGCCGGAGAAAGCGCGATCAGCTCTTCGGGTAAATCGTAATCATAGTCACTGAGAGACATCTGGATTGCTGATCGATCAATCGGCGCCGCAATCGGCGTTACATCATCTGTGTGCCAATGACGGTGCCGCCATCGATCGTGATGTGCTGACCGTTCATCCAGCCACCCGCGTCTGAGGCGAGAAATACCGCCGCCCCCGCGATATCATCGGGCAAACCAAAGCGGCGCATGGGGATCGATTTCGTCACCGCTTCCTCAACACCGGGATCTTTCCATAGCGCTTCGGCGAAATAGGTTTTGACAATGCCCGGCGCGATGCAATTGATGCGGACGTTTTGAGGGCCGTATTCGACCGCGAGGTTGCGGGCAATAGCAAGGTCTGCCGCCTTCGAGACGCCATACATGCCAATGCCTTGCGAGCCCAAAAAGGCGGAAATCGATGAGATAATGACGATCGCGCCGCCACCCCGCTCCACCATTTGCGGCAGACAAAGATGGCTGAGGAAATGGGTCGCTTTGATGTTGCAGTCGAAGATCTTGTCGATTTGTTCTTCGGTGATGTCCTTGGTCGGACCAAATGCTGGGTTCACCGCCGCATTATTCACCAGAATGTCGACAGGGCCGAAAATTTCATTGGTCTTCTCGACCAGATTTCCAAGGTGCTCTCGATGAGAGATGTTACAAGCCACGGCCGCCGCCGCTGTGCGGCCTTCATCTTCATTGATGGAGGCAACCACGGTTTCGCACGCATCTAGCTTGCGACTGGAGACGATGACATTTGCGCCGTGTTGCGCCATGCGCCGGGCAATGGCTTCACCGATGCCGCGGGAGGCCCCTGTGACGATGGCGGTCTTTCCGCTCAGATCAAACAATGTGCCGGAAAAATCAGCCATGCCCCTATTCCTCTTATTCGTTCAAAAAGAGGCGGTGATTTGTAGTGTCACGCGGCCTCGATATCGTCGCCAGCCTCAGCGTTGGCTTTCTCCTCGCCACCTTCATCGGATGCCGTCTTTCGCGGCGTCCGGCGGCGACGTGTGCGGCGCGGCTTCGCGTCGTCCTCCGAATCATCAGACCTCGCGGCTGACTTGTCCTCTTCAGCCGAAGCGGAGGTCTCCTGCTTCTCAGCCGCTGAAGAGTCGCTGTCTTTTTCGGTCGAGTTTTCGTCCGTGTTTCGGCTGGTCACGACCGCTTCATCGGGTGATGACGCCTCATCAGATTGATCATCCCCATCGGCCTTGCCCTGGGTACGCTGATCGTCACGATCGTCGCCGCGGGAATTGTTCCGCTCATCATTCCGCTCTGCAGCGGCCTGCATTGAGCGCATCAGCCGAAAGTAATGCTCAGCATGCTGTTGCAAGCTTTCCCCGCGAATACGGTCACCAGCAGAAAAAGCATCGCGCGCAAGCGCCTGATATTTGTCGTAAATTTGCATCGCAGTGCCACGGATTTTTACATCCGGACCTGTCGAATCCATCGATCTGTTTAGATTATTCCCACTAGGACGACGACGATTATTGCCGCGACCGCGTTTCGAATTTTGCGCCATAAGCGTTGCTGATTATCCCATCGTCAGACGACCTGACCGGTGCCTCCCCAAGGCCTCAAACCATGATCGTCAAAGCGAACCGCTCAATTCGTTTCACTTTTTGGCGACCCCCGATAAACGATTCGGGCTGATTCCCCATCCAGTGAGTGACGTGATCGATCTTCCCCAGCAATCCGCTCAGTAATTTGACTTAAGCCTGGGAAGGATGCGGCGAACGGTCCCTGTTCGTCTACGCGAGTGAAGACATAGCCCGTATTATGCGCAATTGCCAAGTCTTTTTTGTGTGATGTCTCAAGACTCAGCGCGTAACACGCAGATGGTGAAGCCGTCTGTCCCAGTTCGGTACGGGCTGAAACGAAGAAACCCTTCAACGTTTGCATCAGGCAATAACGCGCCTTGTTTCAAACCGCCGCTCCGCGTGATCATATCTTTGGGATCGACCGACTGAAAATGCGTTTGGGTCGCCCGAAAAGCGGCGATCCGGTCCTCATTCTCTTCACGAAGGAGTGAGCAGGTCACATAAATCAACAACCCGCCCGGCTTCACGAAGCGCGCTGCCGCATCGAGGACGGCATCCTGTTCTGCCTGCCGATTCGCCAACTGCGCCTCTGTGAGGCGCCATTTCGTGTCAGGGTGGCGGCGCCACGTGCCCATACCGCTGCAGGGCGCATCGACAAAGACAACATCCATTTCGCCCTCAAGGGCAGCGAGCTTCTCCGTGCCCTGCTCTGCCGGACTGAGCACCTGAACGTTCCGCGTGCCCGCCCGCCGGAGCCGATCGAAGATGGGGGCGAGACGACCCGCATCCTGATCATAGGCAAAGACCTGACCGCGATTGCCAAGATGGGCCGCAAGCGCGAGCGTTTTCCCCCCTCCGCCCGCACACAGATCGAGGATCTGCCCACCATCGATCGGGCCCACGGCAAGGGCGGCGAGTTGGCTGGCCTCGTCTTGGATTTCGACCCAGCCTTTTTGATAGGCCGGGGTATTGGTCACCTGCGGCCCCCGATCCTCCGCATGCGGCGCGGGGATCCGCAAGCCCGCATAGGCCAATGGGCTTGGCTCCGCCCCCATACCGGCAAGAGCAGCGATGGCTTTTTCGGGTGTTGCCTTGAGGAGGTTGACGCGCAGATCGATCGGCGCCCGCATCGCCATCGCCGTGCCCTCAGCGACAAGATCATCCATAACGGTCGACAGAAGATCATGCGTAAACGGTGGAATATCAGCCAGCACATCTTCGGGCAGATCTTGGGAGGACGGGGCGAACGCCGCCTCTTCTTCCTCTGCCAAGAGGATGCCCGGGCCATGCGGCTCTTCGGCGAAGGCCTCTTTGATGCGCGATGGTGACCACGCCCATTGATGATGGAGGCAGGCCGCCACGACCACACGTAACGCGCCCCGCGCACCGAGACTGCGCCGACGGCGCAGCACGTCGAGGCTCAGCCCACTGATAAACGCACGATCTTTCGCCCCGGCAAAGCGCGCGCGCCGCGCCCAATCACTCAGGCAGACCTTAAGGGGCACGCGCCTGGCCTCGAAATCCGCCAGCACGTCAAGAGCTGCCGCAACGCGGCCTCCGTCACGCATTCAACGCCTCGCGATCAACTCGGGCTCGGATAGTTCGGCGCTTCGCGGGTGATCGACACATCGTGCACGTGGCTTTCGCGCAGACCCGCATTGGTGATCTTCACGAACTGCGCCTTCTCGCGCATCTCTTGCAGATTGGCCGCACCCACATAGCCCATCGACGCACGAACACCGCCAACGAGCTGATGAAGGATGGCCGCGATCGGCCCTTTATACGGCACGCGCCCCTCAATGCCTTCGGGCACGAGTTTCATCTGCTCTTTCACCTCGGCTTGGAAATACCGGTCGGCCGAGCCCCGTGCCATCGCAGTGATCGAGCCCATGCCGCGATACGACTTATACGAACGGCCTTGGAACAAGAAGACTTCGCCTGGCGCTTCATCCGTGCCCGCCAGAAGCGAGCCGATCATGCAAGAGCTTGCGCCCGCCGCGAGGGCCTTTGCCATGTCGCCTGAATATTTGATCCCGCCATCGGCGATCACCGGCACGCCCTCTTCGCGGCC
>CAYFHK010000139.1:0-6589 GCA_964342585.1 uncultured Caulobacterales bacterium
AATTCATCGCGGCCACACATGAATGGCGATCTATCGCCAACCAATCATCGAAGAGGGGATTTCCCGTGACCACCAAAGAGACGGCGCCGGCGCCAAAGCCCGGCGGCGGCAGCGCGCTGAAACAGGCGCTGCCCATTATCATTGTCGTCGTGCTGCTCGGCGGATTTTTCGCCACAGGCGCGCATCGTTACTTCGCGCCGGATCGGCTTTTCACCACGCTTGAAGGCCTGCGCACCACGATCGAGGCGAACCTCTTGCTGTCGGTGCTCGCCTTCACCCTCCTTTACGCAGGCCTCGTGGCGATCTCCTTCCCCGGCGCCACCATCCTCACCATCGCGGGTGGCTTTTTATTCGGCCAATGGATCGGCACTGTCTCCGTCGTGCTGGGCGCCACCGCCGGGGCTATCGCGATTTTCTTCATGGCTAAGACGGCTTTCGGCGACACGCTTGCGTCGAAGGCAGGGGGCTTTGTCAAAAAAATGGAAGAGGGCTTTCGCGAGGGCGAGCTCAGCTACATGTTTTTGCTGCGCGTTGTGCCCGCCTTTCCCTTTTTCGCGGTGAATATCGCGGCGGGGCTCTTAAACGTGAAGCTCCGCAATTATGCCATCGGCACGTTCTTTGGGATTATTCCCGGCACCGCCGTTTATGTCTCGATTGGCAATGCCATCCGTGCAGGCACCAAAACGCTCGACGATGCGGGCCTCACCCAAGTGTTCACCCAGCCGCAAATCTACATTCCATTCATTGGCCTGGCGCTGCTCGGCGCCTTGCCGGTGGTGATCAAAAAACTGACAGGCAAGAAAGTCGGGGTCGAAGGCGATGTCTAAGAAAATCAGTACAGATATTTGTATCATCGGTGCCGGCTCTGGCGGTCTCTCTGTCGCGGCGGGCGCAGCGCAGCTTGGGAAAAAAGTGGTGCTGATCGAAGGCCACAAAATGGGCGGCGATTGCCTCAACTTTGGCTGCGTACCCTCCAAAGCGCTGCTGCAAGCGGGCAAGACGGCACAAACCTTCCGCGACAGCGCTAAATACGGGATCGACCCGGCGGATCCGGTGGTCGATTTTAAAGCGGTCCATGATCATGTGCACAAAGTGATCGCCGCGATCGAGCCCAATGACGGCCAAGAGCGGTTCGAAGGCTTCGGTGTCACCGTCATTCGGGAGCACGCCAAATTCACCGGACCACGGACAGTTCAGGCGGGAGATACAGAGATCGAGGCCAAATGGATTGTCATCGCGACCGGCTCTTCGCCCTTCGTGCCGCCGATCCCAGGGCTGGAACAAGTGCCCTATCTGACGAATGAAGTGCTGTTCGACCGCGAAGAACTGCCTGAGCATTTGGTGATCATCGGCGGTGGGCCCATCGGCATCGAAATGGCGCAGGCGCATCGCCGTCTCGGCGCAAAGGTCACCGTGATCGAGCAAGGCGCCATCATGGCGAAAGATGACCCTGAATTGGTCGATATCGTGCGTGACCGGTTGATTGCCGAGGGGGTGGAGCTCCGTGAGCAGACGAAAGTCCAGGGCGTGCAGCCGGGTGCCGATGGGGGTGTTGTCGTCAACGCCCTTCACGAAGGCGAGCCGATCCAGATCGAAGGGTCACACCTATTGGTGGCGGTTGGCCGTGCGGCGAATTTCAAGAACCTCAATCTCGAGGCGGCGGGCGTTGAAACCCATGAGCGCGGCATCAAGGTCAACGACAAACTGAAAACCGCGAATAGCCGCATCTACGCCATCGGCGACTGCATTGGCGGTCGTCAGTTCACCCATGTCGCGGGCTATCATGCCAGCATCGTGATCCGATCCATGCTGTTCAAAGCGCCCGCAAAGAATAAAGATGAGGACGCGCCTTGGGTGACGTATACGGACCCAGAGCTTGCCCATGTCGGGCTCACCGAAGCCATGGCGAAGGAGAAGGGCGTGAAGCATTCCGTCGCCACATGGGAATTTGAAGAGAACGACCGGGCGCAGGCGGAATATGCGACTAAGGGCCTTGCCAAGGTGATCATTGGCGGGGGCGGTAAGATCCTCGGCTGTTCGATCGTCGGGAAGAACGCAGGCGATCTCATCGGTCCATGGGCGTTGGCGGTGGCGAATAAGCTCAAGATTAGCGCCTTCACCTCGACGATTATGCCGTACCCGACCTTGTCCGAGGTCTCAAAGCGCGCCGCCGGCGCTTACTACACGCCGACGCTTTTCTCAGGGAAAACCAAGGCGCTGATCAAAGTGCTATCGATCTTCGATTGAGCCGGAAGGGCGGGCGTACCCGCCCATCACCCCACCAAATCACGCGGCCAGCGGCGATGAAACCACAGCCACTGGTCGGGCCGATCTAAAATAAACTCGCCGATCTTTTCGTTCATCCGGTCGGTCAGCTCTTGGATCGCCGCCTCTTGGTCATCTGGCGATTCGGGCGGGTCCAAAGGCTCGTGAACGGTCATCACGAAGCGCGATCCTGGCTCCCTGACAAGTTGTATAGGGATCAATGGAATTTGCTCGCGCAGGGCCAGCTTCGCCGAGGCCGTCGCTGTCATAGCGTCATAGCCAAGAAGCGGGCTTGAGATGCCGTCATTCAATTTCTGGTCTGTCAGCATGCAGAGAGACAGATTTTCCTTCAGAGACTTGATGAGATCTCGCGAGGCCCGCTGGTTCTTCGGGATTTGCCATCGCGACATAGCCGCACCCCGCAGACGGATGATCTCCGCATCGACGAGCGGGTTGTTGGCCGCGCGATAGACGAGGGCGTAGCGCAGGCCCGCCCGGTGGAGCGTCGCGCCCATCGCTTCCCAATTCGCGAAATGCCCTGAGAAAAAAATCGCCTTGCCGCCACTATTGATCACCTCTTGCAGGCGATCCTCGTTTATGATGCGCGTCCGGTCGGCGAGCTCAGCCATATGCGCGAACTCGGCAGTTGTGGCGCCGATATTCTCCCACACGCCGCGCAAGATGGCGGCGCGCTCGGCTGCGGTCATATCGGGATAGACAAGCTGGAGGTTGGCGTGGCCCCGTGCGTGAACAGGGCGCAGCATAGGGCCGAACCACTTCATAAAACCGCCCATGCGCGCCGCCGCTTTATCGATCCGCTGCGCCCCCATCAACCTGAGCAGCGCTTTGGCCACACCGGCTTCCACCTTGTGCATAAAGGTGACATCGCGGTTCTGACGCGGGGCGGGCAGCTCAATATCGGCGTCCCATCGCGTTTGGGTTTCAGGGCTTATCTCTGTCGCACTCATGGCCCCTTTGTCTGCGCGATTGCCTGATCGAGCAAGGGGTCAAGCTTTTCGGGATCATTGAGGTGCAGCAGGGCTGGCACGGCGATCACTTCGTGCTGGACGATGCTTGGCAAGCGGACGGCATCCTTTTCCGTCGTCACAAGCGTCGCGCCCGCGTTTTTGGCCTCGGCGATCAGGCGTCGGATGTCCGCCTCGCGATAGGGATGATGATCGGGGAAGGGGTGCCTTGAGAGGACGTTGATTCCGCCCGCTTCGAGCCCGTCGAAAAATTTCTCGGGCCGCCCGATGCCGGCAAAAGCAATCACTGGCTGGTTGAGATTAAGCGATTGAACATCGGTGGTGAGCCGTGCCGTGAGCACCACCTTATCCAGCGGGATGCCAAATCGGCGGTGGGCGTTTTCCGCGCCATCATCCCCGATCAGGAGGACCGCATCGGCGCGGGCCAGGCCATCCACCGCCCGCTCCCGCAACGGGCCAGCCGGAAACACGCGCTGATTGCCGAGCCCCGCCTTGGCGTCGATCACGACAAATGAGAGGTCTTTGTGGAGCGATGGATTTTGGAAGCCGTCATCCATCACAACCACATCCGCCCCCTGATCAAAGGCGAGAGCCGCGCCCGCGGGCCGGTCGGCCGACACGATGACGGGTGCCGTGCGCCGTAGAAGAAGGGCCTCATCCCCCACATCGGCGGCGCGATGGATGTCGGTCACCGCGACCGGCCCTTTCAGCCGTCCGCCATATCCGCGCATGAGAATGGCTGGCTTGCGGCCTTTCTCCTGTAACTGCGCAGCGAGATAGGCGGTGAACGGTGTTTTTCCGACCCCGCCCATGGTGATGTTCCCCACACAGATCACCGGGGCCGCTACGCGCTGGCCGTCAGTGTTCGCCAGCTTTTTTGCAACAGCGTCGCCATAAAGATCGCCCAGGGGGCTGGTTAAACGTTCGATTAGCCCCGGCTTTTGCGGGTCATTTTGCCAATAGGCGGGCGGCTTCATCATGCCGTTGTTGCGGCGCGGTTGTCTTTTGCCGCCGGAATTGCATCGAGGACGGGCCGCAGCGCGTCTACTGTGTCGTCGAGCACCTGCATCGCGCCGGCATCGGACCATTTGAGCGCATTCGCCGCCATTTCCTCGCGGGTCAGCGGATCGGAAAGAAGGCGAATAAGCGATGCGGTCAGATCGCGTTCATTCCGCACAAGGGCCAATCCGCCCGCCAGCCGCATGGATTTGAAGGTCTCTTGGAAATTGAACACGTGCGGGCCGGTGACGATGGCACTGCCAAGGCGCGCTGGCTCCATGGGATTGTGTCCGCCGGTCTCGACAAGGCTGCCACCGATAAAGGCCACATCGGACAGCCGGTAAAAGATCCCCAGCTCGCCGAGGGTGTCGGCGATATAAACTTGCGTCTCCGTATCCAGAGGGTCGCCGCGGCTGCGCAGCGAATATCGCAGGCCTGTGGCTTCGCTCGCCGCGCCAACCTCCCCGCCGCGCTCGGGGTGACGGGGCGCGATCACGGTCAACAGGTCAGGAAAGTGTTCTGTCAGCTGATGATGTGCCTCGAGGACGAATTCCTCTTCGCCCGGATGGGTGCTGGCGGCCAGCCACACAGGCCGATCCCCCATTGCTTCATTCAAGGAGGCCAAGGCGTCAGCATCTGTCGGCAGCGCGGGCGCCGCGCGTTTCAGATTTCCGACTGTGATGACCTCCCGGCCTGCCAGCTTCGACAGGCGGGCTGCATTCTCCTCATCCTGCCCCATCAAAATGTCGAACGCGTCGAGCAGCGCACGGGCCGCTTTCGGGCGACGTGACCATCGCGCAAAAGAGGTCGGCGAAAGCCGACCATTCACCAGCGCGAGGGGCATGCCGCGTTGCTGCAAGGCGCCGAGCATCACGGGCCAGAGTTCCGACTCAACGAAGATCGCCGCGTCGGGGTGCCAGTGGCCAAGGAACCGCCGCACATAGGTCGGGTGGTCCAGCGGCACATATTGATGGATCGCTTGTGGCGGCAGCCGGTCCGCCATCAACGCAGCGGACGTTACCGTCCCCGTCGTCACCAAGATGCAAAGGTCGGGGGCAATGCCTGACAGTCTTTCAATCAGAGGAAGGACGGAAAGCGACTCGCCGACACTCGCGCCATGGACCCAGACCAACGGACCCTGAGGGCGATCATAGGTCGTTAGGCCCTGTCGCTCACCGATGCGTTGCGGATCTTCCTTGCCCGCGCGCAGCCGCCGCTTCAGGGCGATTTTCGCAACCGGCCCCAAAGCATGCGTCGCGCCGCGATAGAGCTTAAGAGACAAAGGGGTGGCGGCGGTGGCCGAGGGAGCGGTCATAGCGCGTGCACTGTGCTGGGATGATCGGGATGGGGTAACGGGGCGGGCGCCATGGGATGTCGGCCCATCTGACGATCGGCCGCTTCGGTGATCGAATTGAGGGACGTTTCGATCTGCGCGCGCAACCGCTCGACGCTATCGGAGTCTTTCTCGGCGGCGATGATGGGCTCACTGAACACGAACACCGCTTTTGAGAAAGGCAGCGGCAAGGGCAAGAAAAAACGGTCCCAGCTATTCAAAACAATCGCGCGCTTCACCGAATAGCTAATGGGCAGGACCGGCGCACCCGACAGCTGGGTCAGCATGCCAATCCCCGGTTGGGCGCGCTGGCGTGGGCCTCGTGGGCCATCGGGGGTGATGCCCACATTCCGGCCATCGCGAAGATCTTTGACGAGCGCCCGCAGCGCTTGAGCGCCGCCCTTATTCTTTTCTTTCTTCTTTGGGTTGGCCGCAGAGCCGCGGCGGGTGCTGATTCGAAACCGGTCCATCGTTCGGGCGATGTATTCGCCGTCGCGGTTTTCCGAAATGAGCATGGAGAAGGCGCGTTTCTGCGCTGGTTGCAGCGTGGGCATCATCAAGAGGCGCGAATGCCAAAACGCGCAGATAAACGGCGCGCCGCTATCAATCAGGCGCTGGTGATGCTCTTCGCCGATCATCTCCCACCGCAATGTCCGGCGGATCAGCCGAATATAGCCCGCCACGAGAAAACTCGTGATCGACAGCATAATGGGGGAAGGAGACGTTTTGCGGGCCACGGCGCACTCAGCTAGGGGAGGCACCTCCTATAACGCCTCTCCGCGATGAACGCCAAATCGCGGCGGAAAAGCCATAAGGTGCCCGGTCTTGACGACGTCTCCATCCTCATCGCTCACGCGACGGCTGTGGAAAGATTTTCTCAGCCATTATCGCGGGCGTCTCGCGCTCGCGCTGTTGTTCATGGTGGGGCTCGCGGCGGCCGAGGGCGGCTTTGTCTTGGCGACGGAATGGATTTTCGCCGGGCTTTCTACCGGCGACAGCGCCCGAT
>CAYFHK010000140.1:0-6565 GCA_964342585.1 uncultured Caulobacterales bacterium
CCACCAGGGTCAACACGCCGATCAACACCGCCATCAAAGCGAGGTTCGTTAGCAAGCCGCGCCCCTCAGAGGCGTCGCGGTGGAAAGCCGCCGCATCGGCCGCAAGCGCTGTGCGCGTGTCTGCCGTGATGAGGCCACGCTCGACCCATCGGTCAAGATCGCTGCTGAGACGCTTAAGATAATTGGATCCGCGCATGTTGTCGCGCCTAGCGGAGTTGGCGGGGCGCTGGAAAGGCAAAGCCGGATGAAGGTGTGATGAAGATCACAACGATTGTGCTTCCGGCTTGCTTTGGGAAAATCCACCGGTAGTTTAGTGTTGCATTGCACTCTTTTTCGTCAGGGACGGTCAAATGGGAAAGGGGCCCATTCGATGACACAACAAGTTCGAGCGCGCACACGACCGGTGAGGGCCGTAACGTCTTTCTACGGCCTCTTGAAAGACAAAGAGGATACGGCCGCGATCTTCAGCTTTATCACGGCCGTCGATGAGCCGGTGGTGGAGCGGATCTATCAGACTTTCATCAAGAGCGAGATCGGCCCCCAAATTCTGGCCGAGAAGCGCGACCTCGCCAACTTTTTGATGGACACAGAGAAGCTCGAAGCGATGCCCGAGGGATCCTTCGGTCGCGTCTATCTCGATTTTATGCGGCGCGAAGGCCTCTCTGCCGCGGGCTTCCAGTCAGAGATGGACAAGGCAGGCGATACGTTCGACGAGCTTGGCGAAGACCGGAAACGGTTTTTGCTCCGCACACGACACGCCCACGATCTTTATCACGTGCTCACCGGCTATGGCCGCGACTTTATCGGCGAGCTGGCGCTGCTCGGCTATTGCCGCCAGCACAATCGAAGCCGTGCGTTCTTCTTGTTGTCCTATCTGAACATGATCAAAGCTTATGTTCAGTATCGCGGCATTCCGGTGCTTGCGTGTATTCGTGAAGGCGAGCGGCTTGGCGCCGCCTCCTACGATCTCGTGCTGGCCGATTGGGAAAACCTCTTGCCGCGCCCCTTTGAGGAGGTCCGCCGGGAGCTGAACATCGGCACACCGCACCTCTATTTTGCCCACCGAGACAGGTCAGAGAAGCTCGACCGCTATTATCGCGGCGAAGAAATGGCATCGGCCGCCTGATTGCGCAGACGGCCGACGAAAATTTCCAGAGATTAAGTGCCGCCAGCTTTAGGCGCCGGCTTTCTTGGCGTTCTCAACGCCTTCCATCAGCAGCTTCTCGGCTTCTTCTTTTGACTGCCACTCTTTGACCTTCACCCATTTATTAGGCTCAAGATCTTTGTAGTGATCAAAGAAGTGCTTGATACGCTCGAGCAGGATGGGCTGCACGTCTTCATAGGTGTTGATGTTGTCGTAAAAGCGCGTGAGCTTCGGGTGCGGCGCCGCGAGGATTTTCTCATCGATCCCGGCCTCATCTTCCATGAGCAGCACGCCTATTGGCCGCGCGCGGAGAACAGAGCCGGGCACCAGCGGGCGCTGACCGAGGCACATGACGTCACATGGGTCGCCGTCGCCTGAAAGCGTGTGCGGCACGAAGCCATAGTTACACGGATAGCGCATGGAGGTGTACAAGAAGCGGTCGACGAACATCGCGCCCGAATCCTTGTCGACCTCATATTTGATTGGCTCTCCCCCGAGCGGGACCTCGATAATCACATTGATATCGGTGGGCAGCTCTTTGCCAGCCGGTATTTTGCTGATGTCCATGTTACGCTTCCGTTTTTCAGATTTCCCCGCACCGCTCTATGCCGTGTCTGCTGCAATGCAGCAAGAGGCGTGCAGAACGCCGCTTCGCCTTTGGCGGGTGGAACAAGAAAGACCGTCAAAGCGCTCCGGCTCTAACGGTCTTTTCGGATCAGAAATGAAAAAGGTTTAAAGTTGTGCGCCCCACAACTCTTCCGCGGGCAGCCAGCCGCGGAACTCGCCAGCGCGCAAACGGCACCAGCCCGCTTCACACGCTTCGATTTTTGCCATCACGCCGAGGGCAAGCCGCGCACGGCCAGGCGCTTCACGTTCTGGCGATGCCCGGAGAACGGCATCGCCATTGTTCACCACGGCATGCGCATTCGCCGTAAGCATCGAACGGTGAATCCACATGCGGCGGCCATCGCGATCTTCAACGCGGCGCCAAACATTGTCGCGATCCTCTTGGATCACTTTCAGCGGCAAGCCTTCGCGGCGGAATTCATACGCCACCGGATAATCAAAAGACGGACCGAAACGCGCCCGCACCTCATTACGCTTCAGCGCCACGAACCGCGGCACCGGTAACCCCGACGGACCTCGCACCACATCTTCCCCTGTGATCTCTGGCAAACCGGCGGCGCCGGCTGTGGCCCGCGGGGCCATACCCAAGGAGATCGTGATGAGTAGGAGAAGACCTAAAAGACCGACAAGACGAAACGGCATGTCATACCTCATGAAGGACAAGAGCACTAACGCTCACCCTTCATGGCGCGATGACGGTTAAAGGCTCCTTAAAGAGCCCTACCGTGGGCCTACCTGGCCATATTTTCGTCGAGACGGCGCGCTTCGGCCTCAAGCATGATGGGAATCCCGTTGCGAATGGGGAAAGCGAGCTTCGCGCGCTCACTGATCAGTTCACCCCGGTCTTTATCAAACACGAGGGGGCCGCGCGTCAGCGGACAGACAAGGATCGACAGGAGGGCGGGATCAACAGTTTCAGTCATGAGGCGCTTCACTCCTATTGCAGCGGTGGGCTTCCCTCTCCGCCATTCGCATTCGCGTCATGAACGGCGATTTCCATCATCGCAATCAGCGTGTTCGCGCGCGCGGCCAAATCAGGGGCTTCGAGAAGCAACTGCTTTTCATCGGCGGAGAACGGACAGCTCATCGCGACGGAATTGACGATGGTCTCCGCTGAGGCGCCCTCCATCGTGTCCCAATCCGCGTTGAGGCCCACGGCCCTGAGATAAGGAACGAGCAGCTCTAGAACGCGCTCGCGCTGCGCCACATTTTCATCAGACATTTGCGTGAGATCGGCAGGGTAAGGCGACCAATCGACTTTTGCGCGCCGGAAGCCGCCCTCATCCACCTCTTCATCGGTGATCCGAAACCGCGACAGGCCGCTCAGCGTGATGAGATAGCGGCCATCATCCGTTTCCATAAAGGAAGTAAGCCGCCCTGCGCAGCCCACATGATAAAGCGGCGGATTGATGAAATCATCGTGGCGCGGACGGACCATGCCGATCAACCGATCCGTCGCCAGCGCATGATCCACCATGGCGAGATAGCGCGGCTCAAAAATATTGAGCGGTAACCGCCCTCGGGGCAGCAGCACTGCCTCCCTCAATGGAAAGACTGGAATTTCAAGCGGCAAATCGGATCTGCCGCCGTCCCTACGCCCGTTACTGTCTTGCCGCATCGCCGCCATCTTCCTTTGGAGCCGGAGGAACGCAACGCGGGGCAAAGATCATTTGCCGGGCGTGGCATTTCCTAGGCGAACAGGAGGGATGACAATCGACGTCGACCGCTTTTCACGACCGGGTGAGCGGGGCCAAGCGCCTCGAACACCGTCAGTAGTTTCGACCGTGCCGATCCGTCATTCCACTCTTTGTCCAGTTCTATACTGGTAAGTAGAGCGGTGATCGCGCTGTCCAGGTCTCCCGCGGCAAGATGGGCTTCGCCGAGCGAAAAATGTGCGGCCGGGTCTGTTGGTGAAGCCGACACGGCCGCTTCCGCCCCCGCCACCGCGTCCGGATCAACGGGGCCTGCACTTAACGCCATGAGCGCTTTGACCTGCGCTACCGCCGGGTGCTCGGCGTGTGCTTCGGGGACCATATCCAGCATCTGATTGGCTTGATCAGGATTGCCGACCATCATCGCGCATCTGGCCATACCGGCGAGCGCCTTGGCCCGCTCTTCGCTATCTTCGGGCGATCCATCGACGGCCATACCAAAGGCCTGCATGGCTTGGCTCAGATCTTGGTTGGCCAGCGCCGCCTCCGCCGCCTCCAACAACGCGTCGACATCAGCGGCCATACCGCCGTCATCCCCTGACAATCCGGCTTGCGAGGCGATCTGCAACACACGGTCGATGAATTGGCCGATCTGGCTTTCGGGGATGGCCCCGGCGAACCCATCGACCGGCTGACCCGCGACAAACGCCATCACCGTCGGCAAGGACTGGATGCGAAGTTGCTGCGCCAGCATCTGGTTCTTGTCGGTATCCACCTTCGCCATGCGCACCTGACCGCCGCGCGCTGTCACCGCTTTTTCGAGCAGAGGCCCGAGGGTTTTGCACGGGCCGCACCAGGTCGCCCAGAAGTCGACGATGACCGGCACCTGCATCGACGCTTGAAGCACATCCGTCTGGAAAGTCTCCAAAGTGACGTCTTTGATCAGATCGCTGCCGCCAGACGATCCATTCGGGGCGCTGCCAAGTATATCAACCATGCATCTCATCCTTCGCGTTCGCGGCCTAGATGGCCATCGCGGCGGGGGGAAGCAAGCCGCACCGCCAGCACCATCATTCTGGCGCGTCGGTCGCCGCCACGGATAGATAAGTTGGCGGGCCCCAATGATGATTGATGAAGGCATCGAGCGCCTGTGGCGAGAGCCCGATGGAGGCTGTGTTCCGTAAGGGGTGGCACCAGATCTGCGCCGCTGTCCGGAGGACGTCTTCCACGACAACATGAGCAATTTTGCTGGCGCCCGGATGGCTCAACGCCAACGGGGTCGCCGTGCCCGGCCGCACACCGAGCGCGCTGACCATTCTTTCTTCTTTAGCGAAAGAGAACCGCCCCTTTACCGCGAGCACTTTGCCGAGCGCTTTGAGATCGATCCGGCTCGCCCCGCGCGCCACGATCAGCGTGAGTCCGCCCGCTTTATCCTCGACAAGGAGGCTCTTTGTCTGCGCACCGGGCAAGGCAACACGATGCGTGAGCCCATCCTCGACGCGATGCGTCGCGGGATGCTCCACCTGCTCAACGGCAAATCCGTGCGCATCGAACCATTGATGGAGTTCATCTTCGGTCACGGGCGACGCTCCCTTTCCGCCAAGACACTAGTCGTTTGCGGAGGTCGGCATCGCCTCTGACAGATCCGTCTCAATCTGCGAGAGGGATGCCTCGGCCTCATCGCGCCAATAGGGCTCAGGCTGAACCGCGAAGATCGCGCTGCGTGTCCGCATGAGATGCTCTTCCACATTGCGCCGCTGCTCTTCGGTTCGGCACGCCGCGCGGATAGCGGCAAGCCGCTCGATCAGATGCAGCGCGGTATTCCGATCCGCCACCAGATAGGGCCGACACTGATCAAAACTCGCGCTGAGCAATTGGCGGAAGGTGATGGGGTTGGCGAAATCGACCCAGCCTTTTCGGTCAGTCTCCTCATCCTCACAGTGCATGACGAACTCGATCAACGCGGCTGCCAGCCAATTCAGACAATTCATGGCCGTGAGCGGATCATTCACACCGGGTGAGAGGGCGCGCGCAATCACTTCAACCAACTCATCGACTAAGAAGAGCACGTTTTGATAGGGCGTCCGGTCCCGTCCCAGCTTGATGCAATCGGTCAGCCGCTTTTGCATTTCATCATCAAAGGGGCGCACGGGCTGGAACCCCAGCAACATATCATCAGCCGTGACGAAATCGCCTGGCCGTTTGAAAAGCCGCAAGCGGACGTCATGCTTCGAGGCGAACGCCCCGAGCGTCTCAAGATCAGCGGTTTGGATATATCCCTCATCATGCAGCGAGAGGTATTGCGAGGGCATCGCCGCATCCCACGAGCGCATGTCGCGGTCTGAAGGCATTCGGCGGTCACGGCCGAATTCCGACTTCAATTGCTTGGTGAGCTGACGACCAATGCTCGCCGAAAGATTGGCGACGTTAAGCGTCTCCGGCACGTGGTGGATGAAGTAGAGAAAAAGCCCAACGCAGCCGATGGACAAAACGATCGCTGCAAACACCGTGATCTGCGGCACGAAGAATTCCTCGCCTGCCCCTGGCGGGGGGCCATCGACGGATCGCATGGCGGCAAGCGCGTAAACGAAGGTGGCGACGAAGGCGCCGACGGTGAATTGGTTTGCCCGATCGCGCATGAAATTGCCAACGAGGCGCGGCCCGAAATTCGCCCCCGCAAACGACACCGCGACGATCGTGATTGAAAATGTCACGCCGGCCACGCCGATCACGGCACCAGCAATCGTGCCCAGCATCTCCCGCGCGCCCTCAGCCGTGGCCGGCGGGATCGGCAGCCACTGCCCCCATTCAGCAGCCGACCAATGCAGATCGACCAGATAGAGGCACGTCGCGAGCACCAAGGCGCTCAGCACCATGGTCAGCGGCACGACCCAGTAGCTATTGCTGATCTCGAGGAAGGCTTTTTGAAAAAAACTGCGCATGCGGGCCCCAATCGTGGTTTGAGGCGCGTCGGCGCCCGGGGCAAGAACGCTTGAAGCCATTGGGGGCTGCACGCCAGCGCAATATTTCACTTGCATCCGCCGCGCGGGTGTTCTTTATACGGGCTTCGCCGATTTCTACCGGCATTGAGCGGGCGTAGCTCAGGGGTAGAGCATCACCTTGCCAAGGTGAGGGTCGTGCG
>CAYFHK010000141.1:0-6381 GCA_964342585.1 uncultured Caulobacterales bacterium
AAGCCGATCACCAGACCCAGCACGCAGGCGGCGCCACACCGCAAGGCGATCACGGTCCACGGCGTGACGGTATTGAAAGCGGGGTCAATGGGCGCATCCATCAGGGTTTATCCAGACCGTATTTTTTCGAGGGCCATCGCAAGGCGCTCGTTTCAAGTGCGTGACGTAAAAGACAACACGCAGCGCCTATCACAAAAAAGCCCGCCTCGATGAGGCGGGCGGTTTGCCTTTTAGGCGGCTTTTTTCAGCGCTTTTTGCGCTTTTTTCAGCTTGGTTTCTTGCGTTTCGATCCGCTTTTTACGGGCTTTGATTTCACGCTTCAGTTCTTTGACTTTTTTCTTCGCCATGAAAGGCCTCCTTTATTGTGGCGCGGGCGGATCATTCGTGTCGTCCTTGCTTTTGTGTTGTTCGACAAAGCGACGAATGAAGCCGCGAATCTCCCTGGCCGCGCTCGTGTCCAGGTCCTCGCAAAGCTCGATGAAGCGATCCCGCTCTTCGCTGTTGATACGAATCACGAGTTGGCCATCCTTTTTGATCTTTTGCTTTTTGCCGTCTGGCACTGGATCGCCTCGAAAAGCACTGCAAGTGATATACAACGTATATACATTTTTCAGCGATGTCAAATTCGCCCGTCCCCCTCGCCGAATGCTGCCGCGCCTCCATTTGGTAAGAAGCTCAAGAAATCCGCGAATTTGGAGGAAGTGCCATGCTTTATCACACCGTTCAGGACGTCGAGGTGCCGCGCCTTGGTTTTGGCACATGGCAATTGCGCGATGAGGACGCGACGCGGGCCACGGCCGAGGCGATCGAGGCGGGGTATCGGCACATCGACACCGCCGCGATCTACAAAAATGAGCGGGAGGTGGGCAAAGCGTTGGCGCAGTCGGGCCTGCTGCGCGAGGAGCTCTTCGTCACCACCAAAATCTGGATGGACGACATTAAAGAGCAGAACCACGTCGCGGCCCTCGACAAATGTCTTGAGCGGCTAGGTCTCGAGCAGGTCGATCTGGTGCTGCTGCACTGGCCGATCAACGGCATGCCCGTGGCCGACCAGGTGGCGCCGCTCGCCGATTTGAAACGGTCGGACAAAACCCGGCTCATTGGCGTGTCGAACTATCCGTCCAACCTGCTGCTTCAGGCCGTGAGCGCCTGTGAGGAACCGCTGGCGTGCAACCAGTGCGAATACCATCCGCTGCTCGACCAGGACAAAGTGCTCAAAGCCTGTCGCGGGTTCGATATGCTGTTCACCAGCTACTCCCCCATTGGCCAGGGCGCGGTTCTGGAAAACCCCGCCATCACCCGCCTCGCCGAAGCGCATGGCAAAAAGCCCGCGCAAATCGTGCTGCGCTGGCACCTGCAGCAGGCCAATGTTGCGGCAATCCCCCGCTCGTCCTCCGCTGACCACATCGCGGAGAATTTCGACATCTTCGACTTCGAGCTCAGCCCGACGGACATGAAAACCGTGTATGGGTTGATGATGCCCGATGGCCGGCTGATCGACCCAGACTGGGCGCCTGAATGGGATTGAGCAGGCGCTGCGTGCGGCGATGCCGCCCACCGCGTCGAGAAAATCTCGTCTTTACGCGGTGGCCCTCACCGATTTTTACTGAACCGCGAGCAATTCGTGCTTAGGTTCTAGTTATGTCCCATTTTATCGACCGCCGTCTCAATCCGAAGGGCAAATCGCTGGGCAATCGCCAGCGGTTTCTGCGCCGCGCCCGTGGCCAAATCAAAGACGCCGTGGCGAAATCGCTGCGCAACCGTTCGGTCAAAGAGCTCGATAAATCGGGGAAAATTTCGATCCCCGCCAAATCGACGGCCGAGCCGCGCTTTCGCTTGGATCCGTCGAGCGGCAATCGCCATCATGTGCATCCGGGGAATAAGGAATTTGCCGAGGGCGACCGCCTGCGCAAGCCGCCTTCGGGCCGTGGCCGCGGCGGGAAAGACGCGAGCGATTCCGGTGATGGAGAGGACAGTTTCTCCTTCACCCTCACCCAGGACGAATTTCTCGATATCTTTTTTGAAGATCTCGAGCTGCCCAACCTGGTGAAGACCTCGCTGAAGGAAATGACCGCGTGGAAATACCGCCGCGCGGGCCTGACCGTGGTGGGTAGCCCGACGAATATGAACCTCGTCCGCACCATGCGGAATGCCCATGGCCGCCGTCTGGCGCTGCACCGCCCCTCAACGGCGGAAGTCAACGAGCTGAAAGAGCGGCTGTTCACGTTGGAGGCGATTGCACAGCCCACAGAGGAACAGCGTGCGGAGCTGAAGGCTGTGCTCACAAAGCTCGAAGAGCTGGAGAAGCGCCGTCGCTGGGCCCCTTATATCGATCCGCTGGATGTGCGTTATAACGCCTTTGCGCCAGAGCCGGTGCCGACGACGGCGGCGGTGATGTTCTGCCTCATGGACGTTTCAGGCTCCATGGGCGAGCGCGAGAAGGATCTTGCCAAGCGGTTTTACATGCTGCTCTATCTTTTCCTGCAGCGCCGGTATGAAAAGGTCGAAGTCGTTTTTATTCGGCACACGCACCATGCCGAAGAAGTAGACGAAGAAACCTTCTTCTACTCACGCCAGTCCGGCGGGACGATTGTCTCCACCGCCATTGAGGTGATGCAGCAGATTCAAAAAGAGCGGTTCCCCGCCGATCAGTGGAACCTCTATGTGGCGCAGGCCTCGGATGGCTACACGCAATCAGGTGATGCGCAACGCTGCGTACAGCTTCTCAACGAGGAAGTGCTGCCGATCCTTCAGTATTACGCCTATATCGAGATCCTCGACGAGCGCGAGATGGACGTCTTCTCCGATCCCGATGCAGGGGCCGAGCTGTGGCGGGCCTATCGCTCCATCAGCGATGAGCGCTTCGCGCAGACGCGCATCTCACACCCACGCGATATTTTCCCGGTCTTCCGCGAGCTGTTTGCGAAGGAACGGCAGGGGAAAGCGGCGTAGGCGCCGAAAGCGCCTATGATTGCCGCAAGGCTTCTCGCACTTGCGGCAAAGCCTGATCGAGAAGATGCATTTGCTCCGTTAATGGCAGCGCGCTCAATTTTTGGAACTCTGAATGGGTTAGCTGTCGCCGCAGCCACTCAAGTCGTTTCAGTTTATCGTAAGCGTTGTCACCAGCGGGCGCCTCACCGGCAGGGCGCTTTCGCCACCAAGGTCTAACGCTCTGTGGCCAGAGTTTGAGCGAGAGGACGATGATCGCAGCACTCCAGAGGAGTATGAGCCCCATCGGAAATTCAACATCTCCCGCAGCGAGGATTAACCATGCGGCGGTTCCGCCGAGAGGAAAGAGAAACGCGCCGACAACGAAGGTCCAGCCCGACACCAACTCGCGCAACCCCACAATGCCCATATCACACGCGATTGCGCCGAAATGAATCACAAGCCCGGTGACCGCGAGGGCAATAGCGGCCGCGCCATATCCAAAGGCCAAGGCGGGCACGAAGCAGAAAAAAATGACCTGACCGACAAGGCTAATATTATAAAGTTCGACGTCATCGAATTTGTACACGAACGGGCCATTTCCCCGGCCGCGCAGCGTCGTTTTCATCTTTCCCACCTCTGCCGATAGCAACTGCAACCCCGCGGGCTGAGTAAAGGGCTTTCAGCTTAAGACAGCGCTAAAGTCGCAAACGTGCTTGTATCAGCCATCATTGTGCCAAAATTGGGCGGCTCATTGGGGCAAGACAGACTTTCAAGGAGCGTTTCATGTTTCGTTTGCTCGCGCCGGCTGCGCTAGTGATTGCCCTCACTGCCTGCGCCACCGACCCGTCCGATAGCGCGCCGGCCGCTCTTGCCCCGCCGGAGATGCGCGAAGCCCGCGTGATGACTCAGACGGATGCGCAAAATGGCGTGTTTGTCGTGTCTCTGAGCAATCCGACGGATCGAGCTGTGTGTCTTGACGATGGCGATTGGCCGTCTGGTGATTATCTGGGCAAGGAAGCGAACCCGAGCGGTAGCTTGCACAATGCGAGCGATCGGGTTTTTGCCACGGTGGGTACGGAACGCTTTCCGATCGAACACGAAGATATGGGCTATTGCGATCCGTCAGTGACCGATCTGCAAGATGGCAACGCGTGCAGAACCGTTTTCCCGGCAGAGTCGCAAACGACAGCCGTGATCCCGTTTGCCCGCTTCCCCGGCCTGGTGCAGGCATCGGCTGCAGGCAACCCCGTTCTGACCTATGAGCCAACATTATCGGCTTGCGGATCGTAAGGCCATCGCGCCACTCGGCCTAGTCTAGTAACAAGAGCCGCCCGGTCGACGACCGAGCGGCTTTCTTTTTTGGTTGGTTACGCGGCGTTTTCTGGGTCTTCCCAAATCCGCAAGGTGTTGAGGTTGACCTCCGTGTTCAGCCCATCGGCGTCAAACACGTACACAACGGGCTCACCGCTTTCGGCCATGCCATCGGCATTGGCTTGGAAAAGCGTCACGCCGAGCTCGGCGCCGACTTCCCATTCCGCGCCATCGGTGAGGTCAGCAAGCGATTCCATGTCAGGAAAGACGTAGACCATGGCCTTCTCGTCGATGCCGGCTTGCAAGCCGACGGACGCTTTGCCGATGTCATAGTACCCGGTTGGCTCGCCGTTGACGTACAGAATGCCATTGCCGCCAGCGCCACCGACGACCAAGTCAGCGTTCAACACTTCTGGAAAGACCAGCACACCAGCTGCGCCTTCAATTTGTGTGCGGCATGTTTCAGCGACATTGATGCATTGACCAACCGCTTCCATCGCGGCGGCGTGAAGCTGTGCGCCATCTTCTTCATCCGCGGTCGCAGGACCTGCAGTCAGAGCGTAGGCAGCCAGGGCAGCCGCGGGGGCTGCGCTAAGAGCGAGTAGTTTTTTCACGACGTCAGTCTCCTTCGAATAGTTTGACCGCGCGAGCGGGGCGACATGTGGCCGCGCGCTGATCCGCTGCGCTTCCCCGAACAATGCGTAGGACCGCTGAGCGTTGCATAAAAAAGGGGACGCCGTTTCCCGTAAACGGACAAATTCCGTCGGCGCACGCGAACCAACGGGACGACTGTCGGCGGTCGCGCCTCTCAATTTTGGGCGCAAGGCAGAAATGCCCCCGCCTGAGGGGCCGGCACGCAACACTGCGGAAATTGGCATAAAATACCAGCATCATTACAGTTTATGCTATAAGCCGGTGCCAGAAGGCGTTTGCGGGCGGTGGGCGGCAGGTCTCGCCCCGAAGGTCGCCCGGTGGACTTGAAATGACAACGAAGGACGTCTTAGCGAGGAAACGGCCGTAATTTTACCTTCTGAATAGTCATCTTCAGCTAAGCTGCACCACGGCCGAAAATAGGTTATCTTGCCTTATGAGCGCGACACCAAAGACGGACAATCTCCTCTACCAAGAGGCGGCGTGGACCTTTCAGGATCTTCAACGGGCCTATGAGGCGATTGAGGATATTGGGCTGAACGATTTAGGGCTCGATATCTATACGAACCAGATCGAGGTGATCACGTCGGAGCAAATGCTCGACGCATACTCCTCGCATGGCATGCCGCTGATGTATCGGCACTGGTCCTTCGGCAAACATTTCGCCCGCGACCAGCAAATGTATCAAAAGGGATATACGGGCCTCGCCTATGAGATCGTGATCAACTCCGATCCGTGCATAGCCTATTTGATGGAAGAGAACTCGATGACGATGCAAGCGCTCGTCATCGCCCATGCCTGCATGGGGCATAACCACTTCTTCAAGAATAACTATCTTTTCCGTCAGTGGACGGATGCTTCATCTATCCTCACCTATCTCGACTTTGCCAAGAAATATATCGGCAAGTGCGAGGACGAATATGGGGCGGAAGAAGTTGAGGAGACCCTCGACGCCGCTCACGCCCTGATGGACCAAGGCGTTTACCGCTATAACCGCCCCCCCAAACTCTCGGAAAGCGAGCGCATCGAAAAGATTCGGGCGCGGGCGGAGCATGAGCGGGAGACCTTCAACGATCTCTGGCGCACCCTTCCGAATACGCATGAAACGGAAGAAGAGGAAGAAGAGCGCCAAACCGAGGTGCGCAGCATTAAACTGCCCGAGGAGAACCTCCTCTACTTTATCGAGAAAGCATCGCCGGTCTTACGCCCCTGGCAGAGGGAATTGGTCCGTATCGTGCGGAACATCTCACAGTATTTCTATCCGCAAAAGCAGACCAAGGTGATGAATGAAGGCTGCGCGACGTTCGTGCACCATTACATTATGAATGAGCTGCACGCGCGGGGGCAGATTTCCGACGGAAACATCATGGAGTTTTTGCACTCCCACTCCTCCGTCGTGTTCCAACCTGAATTCGATGACCAGCGCTATTCAGGCATCAACCCCTACGCGCTTGGCTTTGCCATGATGCAAGACATCACACGCATCGT
>CAYFHK010000142.1:0-6277 GCA_964342585.1 uncultured Caulobacterales bacterium
ATCACACCGCCTGCGTCCATACCGCAGGCCAGCATGTGGCCATGGTCGCGATAACCTGTGATGACCTGATCGCCCTCTTGGCGCAGCGCTTCGAGCCCCGTCACCACCGCTTCTTGCCCGATATAGAGGTGGCAGAAGCCGCCAATGTGTCCCATGCCGTAAAGCTGGCCGGCTTTTTCCTCGAAGCGCCGGATGAGGAGCATCATCCGATAGTATTCGCGAAGTTCTTCGGTGGTGGCGGTGAGGTTCGTCGAAGCGTCAGCGGCCATGGTCATCCTTTCGCGTGGGACGGATCATCGTCCCTAAGGATGTGGCAGATCGCGGCTGGAAATCAACGCGAAGGGTCGGCCTGCACACCCAAAAGGCGATTAACGGTGGAAACAGCGTGGTCGAACGGCATGGCGATGATATCGCCATCGCATGGCTCGCCCAATGCCAAGCTTATTGCGTCCTCGGCACCTTCCGCATCGGTGAACGGCGCCTCATCATGTTTGTAGAGCCGCTCGCCGCTGGCCTCAAAGCCCATCACGGCGCCACTGCCCGACAGCCGAAGCCACCGCCAGCGCTGACGGTGCATGTCGCCATTTACGTAGAAAAACCAACGCGGATCCTCGCCGCTGCCATCGATATCGAAGAACACGCATTCCCGCGCATTGACCGGCGCGAGGGCGATCACGCCGCGGCGATGTTCGTAGAAGACCGGTTTCTGCTCGAGCGAGAGGTCAATCTGCTTGCCGCGACGCTCGCGCAGATCGAGCCGCGCACGCCGGCGAACTTCGCGGGAGCGGTGGTAGGCTTCCTGTAAGGGCCCGCGATTGACGTACCACCCCGCCACGAGGAACGCGGCGCCGGTAGCCGCGAAGATCGAGCCCGTCTCTAGGGCTGTCAGCACATCCGAAACGGCAAAAGTGAAGGCAATCAACACCGGGCCGATAAGCGCAGCCGCAGCCGCGACCGGCCGGTGGAGGCCAGCAAGTTGCTCTAAAGAGAAGGCCAGTAAGGACTGCGAAAACGCAGACTGCTCCAGCAGTTTCGCCTCGATCTGACGCGGTAAATCGACCGTCGTCGCGCTTAACATCCGCGCTCTCCCATACACAGATCACCAACCTTGGGCTGATCTAGCGCGAAACGGTTTCGGAGAGCTTACAGGAACGTGTAGCAATCGCCGCAATTGACAGGCGATCGGATTGCCATGCGCAGCCATGTGCGCATGGCATCTTATCTTTGATTAGGCAGGGGCGCCTTCGAAAGACGATTTACCGAACGCGCCCAGCTTCACCGAGCCGGTCAACGCGTCGCCATTCTTCTCGCCTTCAAAGGCAAGGGTAAGCGGCATCGGGTTGGTCACATCGACCTCCCAAGTGGCTTTTTCGCCATCGACTTTTCCGTTTTTGATCGGCCGCGAGTCGCCCGAACGCTCCATCGTGCCGGTGAGCTCGCTGCCAGATTGAGTCAGCGTCAACACGCTCTCCTGGGCGCCCATCGGTGTTTGGATCGTTAGGTTATACTTGCCATCAAAAGACATTGGTTACTCCTATATTCGAGATGGGCGGACGATATGGCGCCTCATCGGTTTTGTCGACCCTTCTGCGCATCGTCAGCCATTTCGGTGGGGATGGCTAAATATGGACAACACGATCAAACGCGTCGAGCGCGCTTTCATGCATCATTTCAGATAGGGTCGGGTGCGGATAGATGGTGTGGAAGAACTCCTCCTCCGTCGCCTCAAGCGTCATCCCCAAGCTATACCCTTGGATAAGCTCGGTCACTTCGGCGCCAATCATATGCGCACCGAGCAATTCGCCGGTCTTGGCATCCCAGATGGTTTTGACGAAGCCCTCCTGCTCGCCCAAGGCGATCGCTTTGCCGTTCCCAACGAAGGGAAACTTGCCGACTTTCAACTCTCGGCCGTGGCTCTTCGCCTCACTCTCCGTGAGACCGACGCTCGCGACTTGCGGCTGGCAATAGGTGCAGCCAGGGATCCGATCGATGTTGATCGGGTGCAGATTGTTCAGCCCTGCGATCCGCTCGACACAGAGAATACCCTCATGCGACGCTTTGTGGGCGAGCCACGGTGCGCCGACGACATCGCCAATCGCATAAATGCCTGGCACGCCGGTCTCCAACCATTCATTGACAACGATGTGACCGCGATCGGTTTTCACCCCGGCTGTTTCTAAGCCGATGTCCTCTGTGTTGCCCACAATGCCGATGGCGAGGATCACACGATCGGCCTTCAGCTCGCTGGACTTGCCTTCTTTAGACTTCAGCTGCGCGGTCGCTATCCCGTCATCAACGCTCAGTTTTTCGATGGAAGTGCCGGTCAGCAGCTTCATGCCTTGCTTTTTAAACGCTTTCGCCGCGAAGGCCGAAACCTCCTCATCTTCGGCGGGCAAGATCCGATCGACCATCTCGACGACCGTGACCTCTGCGCCAAGCGACCGATAGAAACTCGCAAACTCAATTCCAATCGCCCCGGAGCCGATCACCAGAAGGTTCTCAGGCATCTTATCTGGCACCATCGCCTCTTTGGCGGTCCAGATCACCTCGCCATCGGGCGCAAGCCCCATCTTTGGCATGGTGCGAGCACGGGCACCCGTGGCAAGAATGACGTGGGCAGATTGAATGGTTTTCTCACCGCCATCGTTAAGCGACACCTTAACGGCGTGCCCCTTGCCTTTTTTGCCGGCCAGTTGACCCTTCCCCTCGAGGACGGTGACCTTGTTTTTCTTCATCAAGCCGCGCACGCCTTTTGACAGCTGGCCGGCGACCGTCCGCGAGCGCTTCACCACCGCATCAAGATCGAATCGCGGATTATCGACCGCCAAACCGAATTGATCGGCATGCTGCATATAGGTATAGATCTCAGCCGTTCTGAGCAGCGCCTTTGTTGGGATGCACCCCCAATTCAGGCACACGCCGCCGAGATGCTCTTTCTCGATGATCGCGGTCTTCATGCCCAACTGGCTGGCGCGGATCGCCGCGACATAGCCCCCCGGCCCACTGCCAATGATCACCAGATCGAATTCGTCCGTTGCCATGGAAATCCTCCTAAGGCGCAGCGCTCGCTATAACAGCATGGTGGCCGGGTCTTCGATAAAGGTCTTGAAAGCCGCAAGGAATTGCGCCCCCACAGCCCCATCCACCGCGCGGTGATCGCAGGTCAGCGTGATCGACATCATGGTCCGCGGCACAATCGCGCCCTCACGAACCACTGCGCGCTCTTCCGCCGCGCCGACCGACATGATCGCGCCATGGGGCTGGTTCACGATGGATGCAAAGCTCTTGATACCGAACATTCCGAGATTGGAAACTGCAAAGGTGCCGCCCTGATACTCCTGCGGTTTCAGCCGACGCGCACGGGCACGCGAGGCTAGGTCTCGCACTTCTTCGGAAATTGTCTTCAAGCCTTTGGTCTCTGCCTTCCAAACAATCGGCGTGATCAGGCCGCCATCGATCGCCACCGCCACGCCGATGTCGGCATGCTTGTGGAGGATCAGAGCTTCATCCGTATAGCTCGAATTAGCGGCGGGCACTTTCATCAGCGCCATGGCCGAGGCTTTGATGATGAAGTCATTCACAGAGACTTTATAAGCGCCGTCTTCGCCCTTTGGCGGTGAGGCCGCGTTGAGACGCTCCCGCGCAGCCAACAAATTCGTCAGCTCGCATTCGATCTCAAGCGGGAAATGCGGCACCTCTTGGTTGAAGCTCTGCTTCAGGCGCTTGGCGATGGTCTTGCGCATGCCATCGAGCTTCACGGCCTCATAGCTATCTGCTGGGTAAAGACGATCATCGAGCGAAGCGGCGGGCGGCGGCGCCATGCCTGCCGACGCAGGTGCGGCTTTGCCGGTGCCTTCTTTCAGCGCCTTCTCGATATCGCGTTTGACGATCCGGCCATGCGGGCCCGTGCCATCTAGGGCGCTCAGCTCGAGCCCCTCTTGCTTCGCCAGGCGCCGCGCGAGCGGGGATGCTTTAATCCGGCCATCGTCTTTGCCTTGATCATTGGTCTTTGGCGGGGGCGTCGGTTTGTCGGCGGATTTTTCAGGCGACTTCGCTTTGGCGACCGGTTTCTCTTCGCCCGCCGTATCTTGATCGTCCGCGTCATCCTTTGGCGGTGTCGGCGCCGCATCCATTAGAGCATCAACATCGATATCGTCTGCGCTTTCACCATCTTCCAGGATGACGGCGATCGGCGCATTCACCTTCACATGCTCCGTGCCCTCCTCAACCAAGATTTTGCCGAGCTTGCCCTCGTCGACGGCTTCGACCTCCATCGTGGCTTTGTCGGTTTCGATTTCTGCGATCACATCGCCGGACGAAACCGTGTCGCCCTCCTTCACCATCCATTTGGCAAGGGTCCCCTCTTCCATGGTTGGGGATAGGGCAGGCATAAGAACAGGGGTGGGCATCAATGCGCTCCGTCGCCAGGGGCCGAACGATCAGGCGGCGGACCATAGGCATTTTCGCGCCGTTGTCCTGGCACAAAATGCAGCCACCCAAATTGAATAATCAGAAAAATCATCGCGAGCGAGATTCCGCCCATCGCAGAGCCGCCAAGCGGTTTCAGCGGCGAGGTGCCTTCTGGGCGTTGTGCGTTGAGCGCTTCCAAACGCTCTAGGTACAGAGTGGGCTCGATGAGCGCCTGAAGCCAGCTCATTTCGAAAAGCCGCGCTGTGCTGTTCAGCCCAAAGATGAAGAAGAACAGCCCGATAAGGGCGAGCCCCCAAAAAACCGCCACCCACCACCAGGGGCGCCCCATATCGTGGAAGCGGCGAATGGGCACAGCCACCCATGCGGGCCAAATCAAGACGACTTGCACCAGGCCCAACACGGCTGCCAACACCCCCGGCGGCACGCTGCCCCGGATCAAGCCCACCGTGACGAAGGCCACCGTCGCGATCCACATCGCCAAGAGGCCGGACCGTCCGCCTACGGCGGTGAGAGCTCGAAGGGCCTCCGTCAATCTGCGAATCCTCTTCCTGAAGCCAGAGGGTCATCGCCGAACCGGTTGCGCCCACGTTGACCGGGCACAAAAGCAAACAGACCGATTTGAGTCAGATTGACCAGCCCCGCCAAGCCGATCCCCAATCGCGCCCGACCAGGATCCGCCGCCGCATCGAGCGCCGACAGGTCCCCCCGCGTCAGGCGGCTTATCATGTCTTGCATCGTCGTCGGATCTTGTGGGCCGATCCCGTCGATCATGATCATCACCGCAATCATGGTTAAGAGCACAATGCCCGCCTGATACCAACCGCTCGCCCCCAAATCGTGAAACCGGCGCACCGGCACCGCTACATTGCTGGGCCAGATATAAAAAAGCCCGATCAGCATGGAGATAAGACCCAGACCGACCGACATCAAAATGACCGGCAAGATCTGTGTGAGAAGCAACATCGGCAAAAAATAGCCAAGCACATACCCTTTCCGAGAAATGCGGCCATTTGCGTTGTACAGAAAATCGATCATTACCGTGCGCTACCCTCAGACATCCTCGTATCGCACCTGAGCGACCGCGTTGATGACTTTCTCGGCTGTGGGCAGGCTGAGTGCTTCGAGATTGGCCGCATACGGTAAAGGCACGTCTTCTTGGCAGACCCGCGCCGGCGGCGCGTCAAGATAGTCAAACGCTTCTTGCGTGACGCGGAACGCCACTTCGGCCCCGACCCCCATTGGCGCCCAGGCCTCTTCGACTGTGACGAGACGGTTCGTCTTCTTCACGCTCTCGACAATGGTCGCGATATCCATGGGGCGGATCGTCCGCAGGTCGATCACCTCGGCTTCGATCCCCTTCTCTGCCAACTCATTGGCCGCCTCCATGGCGAAGAAGACACCTCGCCCATAGGAGACGATGGTCACATCCTCCCCCTCCCGAGCAATCCGGGCACGGCCGATGGGCAGAACGAAATCATCTAGCGCCGGGACGTCGCCCTTCTCGCCATAAAGCAGCTCATGCTCCAAAAAGACGACAGGGTTCGGATCGCGGATTGCCGCTTTCAGAAGGCCTTTGGCATCTGACGCGATCGATGGGGCGATCACGATGAGCCCCGGCACATGCCCATACCATGGCGCATAGTCCTGGCTGTGTTGCGCGCCCACCCGCGATGCGGCGCCGTTCGGCCCGCGAAAGACGATGGGGCATCCCATCTGGCCGCCCGACATATAGCGCGTCTTGGCCGCCGAGTTGATGATGTGGTCGATCGCCTGCATGGCGAAGTTGAAGGTCATGAATTCGACGATGGGGCGCAGACCGCCAAAAGCCGCCCCGACCCCGATTCCG
>CAYFHK010000143.1:0-6250 GCA_964342585.1 uncultured Caulobacterales bacterium
AGCGCACTTTACTGGGGGTGAAGGGGTCGTCGGTTCGAATCCGGCCACTCCGACCATTTTAAACCGCAGCCCCCCTTCCCTGCGTGATGGCTTTCGGTCCGTTTCATTCGCTCAGTACACCCGGCCAATTGTCGTTAGCGGTTGAGATGAAGCCTGGGATATCCGCTTTCCATTTCGCATTCACATCCGCATTAAAATTCAAATAGAGCTTTCCGGCCACCACGGTTGCAAATCTGGGATCGCCCTTTGCGAGATAGCCTTGCGCAACGGCCCATGCGCAGTACCCGCCATATTGCGGCGCGTAGTCTTCAGGATCAGCTTGAAACCGGGCGAGATTTTCAGCATTCGCAAAACGCCAATTCGCCCCGTTATATTCCGTGGTGAACGCATCGCTGCCCTCGACAGCATTGCCATCAAAGAAGGAAACAGCGTCATAACCGCCAACGGCGAGGTTATTGAAGACGCCGGTATAGACTTCTGGCTTCTGAGCGAAGGCGGGCGCCGTCGTTGCGGCCAGGGCAATGCCGGCGATGAGGAAAGAGAGAACGGTTCGGATCATGACAGGGCTCCTTTGGTCCGTGCGGTCATTGACCTGCTATTCGCTGCCGCCATCCTGAAGTGACAGGGTTCACGATGTCGTGATCGCTCAGCGAACGTCTCGCCATCTGTTGACGATCGGATAGCGCCGGTCACGGCCAAAATTGCGGGTCGAGATTTTTGGTCCCGGCGGCGCCTGTCGGCGTTTGTACTCAGCGTTGTAAAGAAGATGCTGGATCCGGGCGATGGTTGGGCGATCATGTCCACGCGCGGCGATCTCATCATCGCTTGCCTCCTCTTCGATCAGGCCATGCAGAATATCGTCGAGGACATCATAGGGCGGGAGACTGTCTTCGTCCCGCTGATCTTCGCGCAGCTCGGCGGAGGGTGGCTTCGTGATGATCCGCTCTGGGATGACTTCGCCATCCGGCCCCTGCCCACCTCGCGGCACATGGTCATTCCGCCAACGGGCGAGCGCAAAAACTTGCGTCTTATAAAGATCTTTCAGCGGATTATATCCGCCGTTCATATCGCCATAGAGTGTGGCGTAACCCACCGCCATCTCGGACTTGTTGCCCGTGGTGAGCACCATGGCCCCGAATTTGTTGGAGATCGCCATGAGAAGGCTGCCGCGCAGCCGCGACTGAATGTTCTCCTCTGTCACATCGGGGGCCCGGCCTTCGAATAGCGGTGCCAACATTTCGTCAAAGGCCGCTACCCCGGGCTCAATGCCGATAATATCATACCGTACACCAAGCGCTTCGGCGCAGGCCTTCGCATCTTCCAAACTGTGATCGCTCGTGTAACGCGAAGGCAGCATCACACAATGGACGTTTTTGGGGCCAAACGCGTCGACGGCGATGGCCGCGACCATTGCACTGTCGATTCCCCCGGAGAGCCCAATGACAACGCCATCGAATCCGCTTTTGCGAACATAATCACGCGTGCCGATCATCGCCGCTTGATACCAAAGTGGCTCGTCAGTGATCCAGGGCTCATCGGGGCCATCCGTGCACGTCCAGCCACCGCCTTGCCGCGCCCATGTGGTCATGACGAGTTCCGTCGTGAATTGATGCGCCGCGATCAAGGGCGCTCCGGGGCGCACGATGAAAGCGCCGCCATCGAAGACCAGCTCGTCCTGCCCCCCCACCTGATTGACAAACACCATCGGCAATCCGGTCTCTGCGGTTCGCGCTTCTGCTTGCGCCAATCGCTCCGCCGCTGCCGTCACCCGAAAGGGCGAGCCGTGGGGCGCAATTAGCACATCCGCCCCCGCATCGGCCAGGCGCTGAGAGGGACCAGGGAACCACATATCTTCACAGATCATCAGGCCAAGGCGCATCCCGCGAAACTCGACCGGAGCGGCGCCCGCCCCTGAGCGAAAGGTCCGCTGTTCGTCGAAAACACCATAGTCGGGCAAGTGGTGCTTGGGCGCGACGGCTTTGATTTCACCATCTGCACATAAGATCGCGGCATTGTAAGGGTGCGGATCACCATCGGCAGGGGAGACGGGCCAAGGGCTGCCGAGGACCACGCCCGTTCCGCCTGCAGTTGTCTTGGCAAAAGCCTCGATCCCCTCCTTGCACGCGGCGACATAGGCGGGGCGCAGAACGATATCCTCCGGCGGATAGCCGGACACACAAAGCTCAGGACACACCATAAGATCAGCGCCCGCCTTGCCCGCTTGTTCAGCAGCACGACGGATCAATTCGAGATTGCCCGCAATATCGCCGACGGTGGGGTTCAGCTGCGCGAGCGCGATGCGAAGCGTATCGGTCATCCGGCCAAGGTGGCGTGCCCCGCAACCTCCTGCAAGGCGGCATGAAGCACGTCACACACAAAGTGCGCTTGATCCTCAGACAAATAGGGATGCATGGGCAGCGACAAAACGCGTTGCGACGCCGCTTCGGCATTCGGCATGCCACCCTTCGGCGCATAATCGGTGAAAGCGGGCATCTGGTGCAGCGGCGTCATGTAATAGACCGCCGTTGGCACCCCCGCTTCGCCCATCGCCTGGCGCACCTTGTCGCGGTTGTCGATTTGGATGGTATAGTAGCCATAACCGCTATTCGTCCCGGCGGGGATGGCCTGCAGCTGGGCGACGTCGCGTAGACGCTCATTATAAATGGCAGCCGAACGCCGCCGCGCTTCAAGCTCATCCCAGAAGATCGCCGCTTTTTCCAAAAGGACCGCAGCCTGGAATGTGCTCATCCGGCCATTCATCCCCACCCGGACGGAAATGCCGCGTTTCTCATCGGTACCATGCCAACGGATCGACTGGCAGATCTCCGCCATCTCGTCATCGTCAGTGAAGGTCGCGCCCCCATCGCCATAGCCGCCAAGCGCCTTGCCCGGGAAAAAGCTGGTGCCCGTGACCGGCGCGAGGTTGCCCACCCATTTTCCATCCTGCTGGCCACCAAAACTCTGCGCACCATCGGAAAAAATGCTCACCCCGTGACGCGTCGCGACCTCGCCAATCAACCGGTAATCCGCGGGAACACCGAAAAGGTCCACCGCACACACCACTTTGGGGGTTAGCCCCGCCGCCTTCGCCTCGCCGATGCGCAGCTCGAGGTCCTTGGGGCAAATATTGAGGGTCTGCGGATCGATATCGACGAAAACCGGCGTGCCGCCCGCGATCAATACAGCATTGGCCGTGGCATTATAGGTAAAGGCGGGGATGAAAACGGCGTCTTGACGGCTGAGGTTGAGCCCCATCATCGGAATGATCAGCGCATCGGTGCCGGAGCTGCAAGCGATACAATGCTTCACGCCCACTTTTTCAGCGAGCAACGCTTCAAGTTCGTCAATCTCAGGCCCAGCGATATAGCGACCATGATCGAGCACTGCCATCAGCCGCTTTTCCACCCGCTCACGGATGACTTTCTGCTGCGCCTTTAAATCGATGAAAGCGATATTTCCAACGCGGGATTCTCGCTCGAGCGCGAGGTTTGCAACGGCATTCATGACAATACTCCTGCGGCATGCGCCGCCTCTTCAATCATTAAAGCAAGCGCCAGCGCTGTGCGGCCATCTCGGCCCGTCACCGGCGCGCGGCCTTCTCCGCGGATCGCGTCGACAAAACGTTGCGTGCCGTACCGCAAGGGGTCAGCAAACGCTGGGGGCGCGTCCCCAGCACCGAAATCATGCGCCAACGGAATATCCGTGGTGTTCGTTGCCTCGCGCGCGAGAAAATCAAGCCGCACCTCACCCTCTTCATATTGAAGCGTGAGATCGCGATTGGGGCTGGTCTCGAGCCGCGACGCAGTGAGCGACGCCGTGAGCCCCGAAGGAAAGGCGAGCGCCACATCCACATAATCCGCCTTCGGCCCGTGCTCAGCGCGGGCTTCGATGTGGGTGATCTCCACATCATCGATGGTGGTGAACTGCGCCAAGAGGTCGAGGTCATGGATCATCAGGTCAAAGACAACTGAGACATCCATGGCGCGGCCAGAAAATTTGTTGAGCCGACGGGAGCGAACCGCCGCTGGCGCTGGACGCGCGAAGAGCCCGAACGCATCGGCGACATATCGTTCTTGGTGGCCCACTTGCAAAATGAGCTCATCCTCGTCCGAGATCGCGATCATCTCATCGGCGGTGTCGAGGTCAAGCGCGATCGGCTTTTCCACCAGCACGTGCTTGCCAGCCTTAAGTGCCGCGAGCGCGAGCTTTCCATGCGTGCTGGCGGGGGTTGCGATGGTCACTGCGTCGACCTTGTCGAGCAGCTTCGACCAATCGTCATAGGCTTGGACCCCGCGGTCCTCCGCCGCCGCAGCTGCGCGACCAAGGTCGGCATCAAATATCCCAACCAGCGTTGCGCCCGACACTTCGGTGTATTTGTTCGCGTGAAAGCCGCCAAAAACGCCGGCGCCCGCGACCCCTGCCCTGACTAATTTTGTCATGTCCGCTACTTACCGCAGTGCAGCAGCCAATGCCACGTCACAGGGTGTTTCAGCGGGTTACGACTTGGCGGGGACAAATTGCATGACCACCGGGCCAACAAGCTTCACGACTTGCGCAACAAGAAACCCTGCCACGAGACCGAACAGCACGAGCACGCCGATATGGCCCACCATTTCGGCGGCGGGGATCGCAGCCAGAAAGTGCAGCCCGTCGTCAATCGCGTGCTCAATCGGCGCAATGCCATGCGCGATAATCCCGGCGCCCACCCACAACATGGCCACCGTGCCGATCACGCTTAACCCGCGCAACAAATGCGGCATCGCCTTGACGAGACCCCGGCCGAACCGCCGCCCGGCCGACGTCCTGGCCTCACTCGCGAGGTGCAGCCCCACATCGTCGGCCTTCACGATAAGCCCAACAAAGCCGTACACGACCGCGGTGATCCCTATCGCGATGGCGGCAAGCACCCCCACTTTGATCCCAAAAGGTTGCGTCGCAACGGTCGCATAAGTGATCGCCATAATTTCCGCCGACAGAATAAAATCGGTCCGCACTGCGCTGCCAATCCGCTTCTTCTCCAACTCTTCCGGCGTCAATGTCTCCATGTTCGGATCGGGGGCCGCGTCGGGCTCGTGCTTCGAATGCGCGAGCGCCTCATGCACTTTCTCATATCCCTCAAAACAGAGATACGCGCCGCCCACCATCAAGATTGGCGTGATAATCCAGGGGGCAACAAAGCCGAGAAGCAGCGCAGCCGGGGCCAAGTAGAAGAGCTTGTTGATGAGAGAGGCCCGCGCAATCCGCCAAATAATGGCGAGTTCACGCTCAGGGTCGAGCCCCACAACATATTTTGGCGTGACCGCCGCATCATCGATGACAACGCCGGAGACCTTACCAGTGGTCTTCGCGACTTGCGCGCCGATATCATCGAGGCTCGTTGCAGTCATTTTGACGAGAGCTGCCACATCGTCGAGCAGCGCGAGAAGTCCAGCACTCATCGGGCGCCCCTTTTGTTCGCTCGAGTTGATTTAGGGCGCGGCCCTCGCGATGAAAGCGGCACGGCGGTTATGCGCGCCGCGCCTCGCGAAGTTTTTCCGCCAATGTGAAGGCCAGCTCCAGCGCTTGGGTCGCGTTCAGGCGTGGGTCGCAATGGGTGTGATAGCGATCCGACAGATCCTCTTCGGTAATCGCCTGCCCGCCGCCGACGCATTCGGTCACGTCCTGGCCGGTCATCTCGAAATGCACGCCGCCTGGGTAGGCCCCTTCGGCGCGGCAGATTTCGAAGAACTGCGTGACCTCCGACAGCACGTCGTCCACGAGGCGAGTTTTGTACCCTGAGCTCGCCTTGTAGGTGTTGCCGTGCATAGGGTCTGACGACCAGACGACCGCCCGGCCCTCATCATTCACGCGTTTGACGAGACGCGGCAGGCCATCGCCCACTTTACCCGCGCCGAAGCGCGAGATGAGCACGATGCGCCCGGCCTCATTCTCCGGGTTCAGAATATCGAGCAGCTCGATCAGCTCATCGGGGTCGAGGCTCGGCCCGCATTTCACCCCGATGGGGTTTTTGATGCCGCGGCAGAATTCGACATGCGCGCCGTCGGGCTGACGCGTGCGATCGCCGATCCACACCATGTGCGCGGAGGTGTCGTACCAGTCGCCAGAGGTCGAATCCTGACGCGTCATCGACTGCTCATAGCCCAGCAGCAGCGCCTCGTGGCTTGTGTAGAACTCGACCTCGGTGAGTGCCTTCGAGCCGCCTTGGGTGATGCCGCAGGCATCCATGAAGTTCATGGCATCGGTGATCTTA
>CAYFHK010000144.1:0-6200 GCA_964342585.1 uncultured Caulobacterales bacterium
GTACCATGGGGGATGTAGCTGGCGGGCCGATCGGTATCGTTTGCGGGCTCGCGTCGGAGGCAGCAGCCTTGGGTAAAGACGCGCCGTTTTTGATCGGCGTGTCCGGCGCGAGGCCAGAAAAGGCCGCTACGGAAGCTGACCGTTTGATCGCCGCAGGCGTTCGTGTCCTGATCAGTTTTGGTCTCGCTGGCGCGCTTGACCCGATGTTGCGGCCTGGAGATTTGGTGATCCCTGCGACGATTATCGCGGAAGGTGGCGAGACTTACGAGGTGGACCCTGCCTGGCTTGAAGCGCTCGACCTTGAAACATCCTCTGGCGCTGATCGTCTCTTGGGTACTGAGACCATCATTTCAACGGCAGCGGCAAAAGCCGCTCTTTATGCGGAATATGACGCGGCGGCCGTGGATATGGAAAGCCATCGCGTTGCCGAACGCGCGCGGTCGGCGGGCCTGCCTTTCATTGCGATTAGGGCGATTGCGGATCCTGCGAAACGGGCACTGCCCGCGATTGCCTCATCGGCGGTCAAGCCTGATGGGCAAATCGACTTTGGCGCAACGTTGAGAGGCCTCATCGCCGCGCCTTGGCAACTCCCGATGTTGATCCAGCTTGGCGGCGAATCCGCCGCCGGCACCGCGCAGCTCCGCGAAATGGGCAAGTCGCTGCGCGTCGTCGCCTAAGCTCTTACGCTGTGTTGATCAGGGTCACGCGCTGTTTCGGTGCGTCCGGATCGTTGGCCGCTTCGATTTTCGCCATCTCTTCAGAGACGATCCGCTCGTGATGTTCCTCGGCAGGCCGCTGATTCGAAAGATCGATCTCTGCCGCCATGTCGCCTTCGGTTTTGATCCCGCGCGCGGCCACATCGAGGAGTTTCCACGGCTTGGAGAACGCAACGTCCGCCGCCATGGGCTCATAGCCGCAGTGGGCCATACAGTCGGCGCATTTCTCATAGGCGCCGGTGCCGTATTTTTCCCATTCGGTTTCTTCGATCAGCTCTTTGAAGGTCTCAGCATACCCTTCGCCCAGGAGGTAGCAGGGCTTTTGCCAGCCAAACACGTTCCGCGTTGGCATGCCCCATGGGCGGCATTGCATTTCTTGGTTGCCCGCAATGAAGTCGAGATAGAGCGGCGAGTGCGAAAGATTCCACTTCGAGCCACGCTCTTTCTGCATGCGGAAAACATCGCGGAAGAATTCTTTCGTCCGCTTACGATTGAAAAAGTGTTGTTGGTCTGGCGCGCGCTCATAGGCAAAGCCAGGCGAAATTGAGATCCCCACGCCCATATCAGTCGCGAAGTCGAGGAAATCGGCGAGCTCTTTGGCTTCGTAGTTGTCGAAGATGGTCGCGTTCACGTTGACCTGGAAGCCGCGATCTTGCGCCGTTTTGATGGCGGCGACGGCTTTCTCGAATACGCCTTCCTGACACACCGCATCGTCATGGTGCTCTTTCAGCCCATCGAGGTGCACGGAGAAAAAGAGGTAAGGCGATGGCGTAAACAGATCGAGCTTCTTCTCGAGCAACAGCGCATTGGTGCACAGGGAGACAAACTTCTTCCGCGCCACAAGGCCTTCAACGATCTGATCGATCTCTTTGTGAATCAGCGGCTCCCCGCCCGGGATTGCCACGATGGGCGCACCGCATTCATCGGCTGCGTCCCAGCATTCTTGGGGGGTCAGTCGCTTGTTCAGAATCGGCGCCGGGTAGTCGATCTTGCCGCAGCCCGCGCAAGCAAGGTTGCAGCGGAACAAGGGCTCAAGCATCAGCACCAGGGGATAATATTTGTTCCCCGAAAGCTTCTGTTTGGCGATATAGGCGGCGACGGCCGCTTGCTGTCGAACCGGAACTGGCATGGGTAATTTCAACTTCCCGTTGGCGCGCAAGATAGCCGGTTAGCCCGGCCTTGGTAAAAACAGAGTGCAGAGCGTGGCATGTCGCGTCAAGTGTTCGCGGTTGCACACAGGATATGTGATCGGCGGGACTATCACGATCGCCGCATGATGCGAATTTTGAGGGGAAGGGCATTGGCGAGCGATCGCGTTGACGAACTGTACAGCCTACTCACCGGTGAGAGTGAGGGCCGGGTCTGCACCGATATCCCCGAGACGGCATGTGCCGATGCGCCGCGGCATTTCTTCATCCATGCCATCTCTTTGAGCGCGACCAAGGCGGCGGACGGTCTGATCGACCCCAAGCTCGTGCTCAGCTGGCTTTTGACCCATTTGGGCGCGCCAACCGCGTTTGTGGGCCTGCTTGTGCCGATCCGCGAAGCCGGGGCGCTGTTGCCGCAATTGTTCACCGCCGCCTCACTGCGAGCCCTGCCTCGCCGGAAATGGGCATGGGCTGCGGGCAGCGTCGTGCAGGGGGCAATGGCGGCTTTGATGGCGCTTGCGGCGCTGTTTCTCAGCGGCGTGGCGGCCGGTGTCGCCATTCTCGCAGCGCTCACGGTGTTGGCCCTCGCGCGCAGTGTTTGCTCCGTCACCTACAAAGATGTGCTCGGGAAGACGGTCGCAAAGTCCCGGCGCGGTACGGCGACGGGCTTGGCGAGCTCTGCTGCCGCGGTCGCCGTGATCGCTTTCGGTCTGGCGCTCACGGTGGCCCCGGTGCCCCGCGACGTCTTGGTGACGGGCGGGCTGTTCTTGGCCGGCGGGCTTTGGATTAGCGCGGCCCTTTTGTTCTCCACATTGCAGGAGGAGGCCGGCGCCACCGAGGGTGGCGGCAATGCCTTCAAAGAAGCCAAGCAACATATCAGCTTTTTGCGAGACGACGCGCAGCTGCGGCGCTTCATCATCACCCGCGGGCTGCTCACCTCCACGGCGCTGGCGCCGCCATTCATGGTGGCATTGGCGGGGCGGGAAAGCGAAGCGGGATCGGCCTATGGCGGGCTCGGGCTTTTGGTGATTGCCTCAGCCGGGGCGGCGCTGCTCAGCTCTTACGTCTGGGGCCGCTGGTCGGACCGGTCGAGCCGACAGGTGCTCATTGCTTGCGGGATCGTCGGCGGTGCGAGCCTCGCTGCGACTGTCCTTGCCCGCCAGCTGGGCTGGCTTTCGCAACCGCTGGTCCTGCCGACACTGCTGTTCTGTCTGATGATCGCATACCAAGGCGTGCGCGTGGGGCGATCGACGCATCTGGTGGATATGGCGACGCAAGAGACACGGGCGGCCTACACCGCGCTGTCGAACACCATCATCGGCGTCCTCTTGATCCTTGGTGGTCTTTTTAGCGGGCTTTCGGCCATTGCGGGCGAGGCAGCTGTCTTGGCCACCATGGCCGGGATGTCAGGTCTCGCTGCTATCGCTGCGTTGGGCCTTGAGGAAGTTCAGCGGCAGGGCGCGGAACCCTAAGCGCTCGGCCGTGTTCCCGGTGAGCCATGGGAATTTTGTCGCAACATTTGCGGCGCCTGAGCCTCGCGCTCGGCGTCTTTCTTATCGTCCTCACGTCCGCCGCATCAGCGCAGCCCTTCTCTTCGGGCGGCGGTGGAGACAGCGGCAGCCCCCGGCGATCGGGCGTCCTCTCCGACCTGATGGATGCGATGGACTCAGGGAGCCGCATGCTCATCGAGGCGGTTCAACCCGGAGAATCGCGCGACCTCGTCGAGGATCCCCGGTTCAACAGCCAAGCGAGCCCGCGTGCGGCGACCATGACCCTGATCGAAGCCATGGCGCTGGTCGATCGTGGCCACGAAGAGGTCGGGTATCGGCGCGCCATGGCTTCGCTGCCGGAAGGGACAGCTGAAGACACGGCGACCGAGATCTACCAAATCTTGCTGCGCCTTGGGCCGATCTCTCCGGCTGAACTTCCCGGAACACGGCAGATCGATGAGACCGGCGACACGCGCTTCATCCTCTTTCCCCGCAGTATCGATCACCGATGGGTGTGGGAGGCAGCGGATCCCGCTCCAGGCGCCCAATTGGCGCTTGAGCAAGGGGGAGACGGCAAGTGGCGTTTCACCCCAGCTACGGTCGAGGCGGCGCCCGCGCTGCTCACAAGCCTCGAGGGGCTGGCACCGCAGTATTTTTTGGATGGCGAGGACCAGTATTTCATCAAAGTGTTTGCGCCGCTGGTGGAGCAAACGAGCGGCTTTGAATGGCTAGCCTTTTTGGCGGTGTGCGTCGGCGGCATCTTTGCGGGCCTGGCCTTTTCCAAGCTGTTTGCATGGCTCGCTCGGCGTGCCGAAAAACTCGAACAGGTCTTTTTGGGCTCAACGCTGCGGGGTTTGGGCAATGCCGGCGGCCTGGTCGTGGTGACTTTCTTCCTGACGATCGCGATCGGGTTTTTGGAACTGGGCCCCGTTCTGCGCGGCCTCCGGTATGAAATTCCGCGCTTCTTGATGATCATCGCGGTGGCGCTGTTCGTCATTTCTCTTGTCGATGTCTTTGCGGCCTATATCCGCCGCCGGATCGACGATGGCGGCAACCATTACGACAAAATGGTCGTCACGATGATCAGGCGCATATTACGAACACTGATTATCGCGCTTGTCTTGTTATTCGTTCTTCAGAATATCTTTGGCGTGAATGTTGGTGCGCTGCTGATTGGTTTTGGCTTCATCGCGCTGGCGCTATCATTGGCCGCGCAAGACGTGGTCAAAAACATGTTCGGCGCCATCTCGATCTTCATCAATCGGCCTTTCGTGATCGGCGATTGGATTATTTTCAAAGGCGAGTCTGACGAGCATATCGGGACAGTGCAGGATATCGAGCTGCAGGCGACGAAGCTTGAACAGCTGGATGGCAACCTGGTCACCATCCCCAATATGCTGTTCATCGACCGTGAAGTCGAAAACCTCTCAGCGCGCGGACATATCCGCCGTCAGGTGAAAATCGCTGTGCCCTATGGCTCTGATTCGCAAACGATCGAAGAGGCCATCGCCGCGGTTTGGGCTGCCTTCACCGACGAAGAGGTGATCAAAGACGCGTTGGCTGAGGGGAGAGATGCGACGCCCCATGTCAGCTTCTCAGACTTCCAGGACAGCTGGCTGGGGCTGACCGGGTACCACTATTATTTCATGGGTGATGAGACTGAGCAGATCCAGCGCGAAGCTGAGGGGCGCGGGTGGTTCTCATTTCTCGACCACTGCTCGCTGGTTAATCGTAAAATCGTGGCCGAATTCGAACGTCGCGGGCTGACCTTCGCCTTCCCAACGCAAACCATTCAATTGGATAAGAGCTAAACGGCAAGCAGCGCGAGGCTAAGCCGCGTTTGAGAGAAGGCCGGCCTCGTCCTTGATCTCAATTTCGGTATCGCCGGGACGCACATAGCCATGACGGTGCAGCGCTGCGTTCAGGCGCGCAACGGGGTTTGGCGCGGGCGCTGTGTTCGCCAGCGTTGCTTTCATCATCAGATATGAAAGCTGCTGCGCCTCATAGGAGCCGTCCGCCCACGCGCTCAGCCAATCGATATCGTCTTGAAGGTGATCTGAAGCCGCCATGATATCCTCCCGCCTAACCTGACACACGCTACCGCATTTTATTTAAAATAGCGCGAAGAGTGTGGCGAACATGGGGCGAGGCTGCTGTTAGTTTTCAGCAGTTTCCGCACCGGGCAATTGATCTGCTGGTACGGGCTCGATGACGCGGGGACCAATCACCCCGTGCCACAAGGCCCAGAATAGCAGCAGGAAGAACACGGCGATGCCGAGTATGGTGGCGCCCTTAGAGTTGCCGCGGGGAGGATTTTCTCGTCCCAGCCCGCGACGTGGCCATTTCCCTGGCGGCATCTTAGTTGTCCAAGAAACTGCGCAGCTTACGGCTGCGGCTTGGATGTTTCAGCTTACGGAGCGCTTTGGCTTCGATCTGGCGGATCCGCTCACGGGTCACCGAGAATTGCTGACCCACCTCTTCGAGGGTGTGGTCAGTGTTCATCCCGATCCCGAAGCGCATCCGCAACACGCGTTCTTCACGCGGCGTCAGCGAGGCGAGAACGCGCGTCGTTGTTTCGCGCAGATTCGACTGGATCGCCGCATCGATTGGCAGAACAGCATTCTTGTCTTCGATGAAGTCGCCCAAATGGCTGTCTTCCTCGTCGCCGATCGGCGTTTCGAGGGAGATCGGTTCTTTTGCGATTTTCATCACCTTGCGCACTTTTTCGAGTGGCATGGAGAGCTTTGCCGCCAATTCTTCCGGCGTCGGCTCACGGCCAATTTCGTTCAGGATTTGCCGTGAGGTGCGCACGATCTTGTTGATCGTTTCGATCATGTGGACTGGGA
>CAYFHK010000145.1:0-6040 GCA_964342585.1 uncultured Caulobacterales bacterium
TCGCAGTCGCTGAACATCTTCCTGCCGGGCGATATCGATAAATGGGACCTGCACATGCTGCACTGGACGGCGTGGGAGAAGGGCGTGAAGTCGCTCTACTACTGCCGCTCCAAATCCGTTCAGCGTACGGCCTTTGCCGGCGCAAAGGAAAAAGAGGCGTCGGTCTCGCCGATGCTCCTGCCGGAGAAGACGGATTATGATGAGTGCTTAGCTTGTCAGTGAAGTGATTGAAGTCTTCGGTTCGAAATTTGCCTAGCGCCCGGATCTGCGCCGCGTCATTTCATGCCGCGGACGCGTCCGGGCTGACCCTTCTTCCATCAGCGGTGGATCCCGGCACTCGCGGTTTTTGGACGGGATGACAGAGAGCGGAAAGTCCAGCGCGGTGTAAGGGCCGGATGACGTGGTCACTGAAAGGGATCTCTCCGTCACCCCGGCGCCGGAGGCTGCCGGGGTCCAGCGCTGCCCCTTTGATCCGGCGATGGATCCCGGGACGCTTAGCGCCCGGGATGACCGGAAGCTGGTTACGGGTCGATCGCTGCGTTCGGCCGGGATGAGGGGATCAAAGCCCATGGAGCTTGTCCGATAGGTCATGCCAATTCGGGTTCATCGCCTCGATCACGTTGATCTTCCAGGCGCGCTTCCATTTCTTCACGCGCTTTTCGTGCGCGATCGCGTCGCGAATATCCTCGAACGCTTCGAACCAAACGAGCCGTGTACAGCCATATTTGGCCGCAAAGGTGCCGCCGCGGCCCTCTCGGTGGGCGAATGCCCGTTCGGCAATATCGCTGGTCACGCCGGTATACAGCGTGCCATTCTTCCGATTGGTGACGATGTAAACACAGCCGGGCATGGCTGCATCATACCACCCGAGGGGCCCGTTCGGAAATGGATCCCGGCACTCGCGATGCTCAGCCGGGATGACACAAGGCCTGCTAAACGCCTACGTAGACCACGTCACATATCCGCCCGCACCACCTCAATGCTCGCGAAAGGATGTCCGGGCGCAACACTGATCTCCGGGCAGGCGCGTTCCTCGCGGCCGGTCTCGCCCTGATATTCGCAATGTTCCACCGTGACCGTAATCGCCACCTCTTCACACGCGGCCACCTGGTTCAGAAGGGTGATCGAGGTGTCCTCGCTCATCCCATCCTCATCGGGATAGTTGTGCACGGATTGAAAGGGGATTTCCGTAACCCCGCTCGGCGTCTCGAAGACGCTCTCGCCGCGAAACGCGATCAGCCCGCTCTCGCCGATATTGGCGACATCCTCGCGCTGCGGCCGACATCCCTCACCGTCATGGGGTGCGCTGCTATAGGTCATCACGAGGCCCGAAACCGGCGTGCCCATCTTGTCAGACGCGCCATCGCTGCAGGCGATCAGGACCAGGGCGCTCAATGGCGCAAATATCTTCATTTTCATACAAACTCTCTCCACTTTCAGCGTCGTAGCGGCCCGGCGCGAGGCTGTCAGCCCTCCAAACACCGCTTGGGGTGCATGCCGTTGACCATGCCCATAAAGGGCGGGTGGATGGAATACCCCAAGAGCCGCTTCATGGCTTCGCTCCGCTTGCGCACCATTTCCTTCGGCACGGCGAGGAAATAGTTCTCCTGGGTGCGGACCCAGGGCTCGCAATATTGCGCGGTGAAGGCGAGACGTGCGGCGTCCGTGTCATTGCCCCCGCCGCCATGATAGGTGGTGCCCAGAAAAAGCACGCAAGACCCAGCGGGCATCACGGCTTTGATCGGTTGCGCGTCAGCGCTCACCCCTTCCGTACCCAAATGATGGCTGCCCGGATAGACGATCGTCGCGCCGTTCGCTTCCGTGAAATCATCAATCGCCCAGATGGTCGCCGCGCCCAGATGCGGTCGCGGCCGGGGCCACTGATAAAAGGCATCGTCGTGGTGGATGCCTTGCGGCGTCTCGCCGGGCAGAATATTGATGGCTTGGCCTTGGCTCAGCAGATAGTTGGGGCGCATCACGCGATCTAAGATGCCGAGCACGAGGGGGTGTTCGATCATTGGGTCGGCGGCGAAGGTTTTGCCGGGTACGGCATAGACGCGTTGGGTTGCGTGCCCTTCGAAGGTATTGCGACCTGTCTCGCTGAAAAGCGGCATGATTTCTGCCCGGAACGCTTCGATGGTGTCGATCGGAAGGATCCGCTCGAGGATCACATATCCGTCTTTAAGCAGTTGCGTGGCGAGCGTTTCCACTTCGGCGCCAGTCGCCGCACCGCTGCCGGCGGTCGAGCGATGCCGTCGGGCGAGGTCGGCCTCCAAATAGCTTTCGGTTTCCACCCCAAACGCGTTGGCCATGTGTTCCTCCATCTTTTTTTGGAGGGAGGGTCGCACGATCGCTGGGCGGGGGGAACCTCTATCGCGAGGCTAGGAAGAGAGGTCGGGGATGGTGTCTGCGGGCGCGGCGCCGCGGTCTCCGGCCTTTTGCACGCCGCCCACGGTGGAATCGCCGACGGCCTGCTTTTCGAGCTCGGCATTCAATTCGCCGCCCAGGAGGAAGATAAATGCGCTCATATAGGACCAGAGCATCACCACGGTGACCGTCGCCAAGGATCCGTAGGTGGCCGAGAAATTCGCGACGTTGCGCACATAATACGAAAAGAGGACCGAAACCGCGATCCAAAGAATCGTCCCGACCAGGGCGCCCGGCCACGCCCAGCGCCAGGTGGGGTCTCGCCGATCCGGTGCCACTTTCAAGAGAACCGTCGTCACACCGACGATCAGCGAAAACAGCACCACCCACTGCAATACGTTGATCGTGCGCGCGGTGCCCTTCGCGAGGGCCAAAAGGTCAAGCGCAAGGGGGATCACAGCGATCACCGCAAGGGCCGCGGCACCTGCGCCGATCAACATCAGCGTTAGCAGCAGGGAGATGGCATTGAGTTTGATCAGCCCGCGCTGTGCGTCCTCGCCGTGAACAATGGTCAAGGCGAAGGAGAAATTCTTAACTCCGCGATTGGCACTCCACAGGGCGAGCCCCGTGCTGAAGAGGGTGGTGAGAAGAAGGGTTTGCCCGGTGTTCGAGGTGATGCGGGTCAGCTCCTGTCGGATCAGATCAAGGCCGCCCGGGGGAAACACCGGCGCCAGCACGCCCACCCCGTCCACGATATCGGTGGGGTCGGTGATCAGGCCCACCAAGCTCACCATCGCGACAAGGGCCGGGAACACGGACAAAAAGCCGAAAAAGGCCACGCCGCCTGCCACCAAATTGACGTTGTCCTGGCCAATCTGCGCAAAGACCGAGCGCAGAGCGGCGAACCATCGTCGGCGCGGCAGCCGCAAGGGCCCACTCGCTCGAAAGTCAGTGTCGGGCGACGGTGTGGTCATGATCGGGGCAAAGCAAATCTCACGCTGAGTCTTAACGCGACGATCGCGGAAGAGTTGCAAGGCGCTGACATGGAAAAAGGGCGCGGCACTCTCAACGAGCGCAGCGCCCAATTCTCTTCGCCGTCATCGGCAGCGAGGACTGTTGAGTTTAGCGGTTGTTCGCCAATCGTGTTGCAGCATCACGAGCTTCTATCTGTTTACTGACCAGATTGATGATCTCGCTGCGGCATGCCCCACGGCGGATCCCTGCATATCGATGCGCCACGCGGCTGCAATAGCTTGTTGCTTCGCGCGACAAATTGCGGGCATCCACACTCGCATCGCCTGTCGGGTGGAAGCTAAAGGTGTAGGGCACGTTCTGCGTTGCTTCTTGCGCAACAGCTGGCATCGCCCCGAGACCTGCCGCCGCCGAAATCGCAGCGATACTAGCCAGAAGGGGAAGGCGGAATTTTTTGAAGTTCGTCATTGTCAGTTCTCCTCGTAAAAGCTCGCTGTGATCTCAGCGTTGAAGAGAAGCTAACTGTCCTGGTCACATGCTGCGGTGACCGGCGTCACACACTTGGCACGATCCTTAAAAGGTTCGTGCCAAGCGGTTCTTAGGCCGTTACTCGCCGTATTGTTGATTCACCGCGGAAACGATTTCGGCCTCACAATATTCCGTTGTGATACCGCGTGAGGGGTCCGCAATGCCGTCACAATAAGCGGCGGCTTCTTGTTGCAGTCTTTGCTGCGTAGCGGGGTCGTTTTGCATTGTCCCCGCGTCTTGCTCACTGACCGTGAACGCAAACTCATAAGATACGTCGCCGTTTTGGCCCTGCGACTGTGCAGCTGCTGGCAAAGCCAAAGCAAAGCTAGATGAAATCGCAAAGGTGGCGGCTGTTATAACATGATGTACTCTCAATTTTTTTCTCCTTTATAATTTTTGAATTGAGAAAGCGGCCTCCGCGGAGGCCGAAGACGCCGTTTTACGCACAGTACTCTTCGTCACGGCGTTGTCATAAAAGTGTCATGTTGCGTCATAAAGTCAAGCGGCGTTTTCAAACGTGCATGAAAAAAACATCGTAAAAACCTGGGAACCAGCGTGATAGTGCGCAATAAATGCGTTTTACTTTCGCCTGAAAGTGGCGCCGTTGCTGGCTTTCACGCCTCTTCCCCAAGGCGTGGTCGCGAAGTTAACGCGTAGAAAAAAGATGCGATCGCGAGGGCGCGACAGCCCCTGTGAAACCGGCTACACCCTCGCTGTTTGGCGAAAATGGAGTGCCGTGATGACGACTGCGAGCCCGTTCGAAATGACCGATCCGGATGAAGTGGGCCTCGATCCAGACCGTCTGGCGCGTATTCCGCAGTTCTTCCAAAGCTATCTTGACCAGAAGCGCCTGCCGATGGTGGCAACGCTGGTGGCGCGTGATGGCAAGGTTGCGCATCTCTCTCACGCGGGCGGCATGTCCATGGAAGAGGGGGCGGCACCCATCGCAGAGGATGCGATCTACCGAGTTTATTCCATGACAAAGCCGGTGACGTCTGCTGCCATCATGATGTTGTATGAAGAGGGAAAGCTGCAGCTCTCAGATCCAGTGGCGCGGTTTATCCCCGCCTTTGGCGACATGCAGGTGATGACGGGCGGCACCGCGGACGCACCGGAAGTAACGGCTGCGAAGCGTTTGATCACCGTTCACGATTTGCTGACGCATACGTCGGGATTGACATATTCTTTCCTTTATCAGCTGCCGACGGATGAAATTTACCGCAAGAAAAAGCTCGATCCCTTTGCCTATAAAGGTGACCTTGCGTCCTTCGCCGAGGAAATTGCTTCGGCCCCACTCGTTTTCTCGCCGAAGGACGGGTGGAATTATTCTGTCTCCACAGACATCCTTGGGCGGATTGTCGAAGTCGTTTCAGGCATGAAGCTGTCAGCGTTTTTCGAGGAGCGAATTTTCAAACCGCTCGGCATGGTCGACACTGGCTTTTATGTGCCCGAGGAAAAGCTCAGCCGCCTGCCGACTTGCTACCGCCGCGATATTGTCCGGAAAGAAACAGTGCTCGCGGACCCAGGTGGGGATCAAACGCTCTTTTTCGGCAAGCCGCCGAGCCTTGAAGGCGGTGGGGGCGGGTTGGTCTCAACAATCGCGGACTATTACCGCTTCTGCTGCATGCTCGCCAATGGAGGTCAGGGCAATGGCCACCTCATCCTCAGCCCCAAGACGGTTGAGTTTATGACGGAGAACCATTTGCCGGGCGGGAAGACCATCGCAGAGATGGGGGACAAGACCTTCTCTGAGGCACGGATGGATGGGGCTGGTTTCGGCCTTGGCTTCTCCGTGACGACCGATCCGGTCGCGGGTCAGCAGGTCTCGTCGGTGGGCAGCTTCTCATGGGGCGGTCTCGCCAGCACGTTCTTCTGGATCGACCCGATGGAGGATCTCATCGTCATCCAAATGACGCAGTGCATGCCCTCGAGCGTCTATCCCATCCGCCCACAGCTGCAGCAATTGGTCTACGCGTCGATCGCCGCATAGAAAAAAAGCCCGGGCTATAACGCAGCCCGGGCCGAGTATTGGGGCAATCATGTGGACCCCTAGGGAAAGGTCCGCTCGCAATGCGGAAAGCAGATCGGCGGGTGGAACCGCCAGGCCTTCGCTTCGCGATGACCAGTCCCTACCGTTGCGATCCTCTTCGGACTGTGACGGAGATCACAGGTC
>CAYFHK010000146.1:0-5923 GCA_964342585.1 uncultured Caulobacterales bacterium
GGTAAGGCAAACCCGCTGGCTCATCCGGGTGCCCGTTTCACGGACATTCTCGCAGCGCACGCGATCCCCGTCGCTGGTCTCCCCGCGCAGTTCGCCCGCATCGACCATCGCCTGACGGTCCGTGGAGTCCGTGGTGGCGCAAGCAGACAGCACCAGCCCGGCCGCGAGGGCCATGAAGTAAGTTGAACGCATATCTTTTCCCCTGTGAGAGAGTATGTCTCTTCTTCTGGGTGGAAGATAAGCGAAGCGGGGCGCTGCCGTCGATAGCCGGACGCGTTGAGTTATGATTTTAACTCTCAACCTGAACTGTCTGTGGGCGAAGCGCCACAAGCCCCCAGCGACAAGGCCCGTATGACGATCGGAATGCCGCTCCCGATCAGGTCAAGATTCACGGGCCGATCCCCATAGTTCAGGTCTGGTGACGCTGAAGACTAGCCTGACTGGCGGCATCTGGCATCGGGCGCCCGCAGGACTTGATTTTCACTGCCGACTGGGCCACACCCGCGCTTCCCTGAGTTCGGAGAGGTGCCGGAGTGGTCGAACGGGGCGGTCTCGAAAACCGTTGAGCGCGCAAGCGTTCCGAGGGTTCGAATCCCTCTCTCTCCGCCATAATTTTTGTCTCAGAGAGTTCAATATGCGCGCTCAGGGGCGCTTCGCCAACGGCTGATCGCTTGAAGAGTTTGAGCGACCGCCTGCGGAAAGGCGCGTGCTTCGCTATAGCCGCGGGCAGCCGGTACGGACCTTCGAGCGCATCATGGGGAGACGTGCCGAGGCGCTTGACTGTGCCGTGTACGCGCTAGCCGCGCGGCAATTGGTGAGACTCGACCTGAATCGACGGGAGAACAAATTGCGCGAGTTAGCGCCCAAGGCGACGGCGCCGACGGTCATTCGGTCGAAGTGGTTGGGGCGGTGATATTGTTGCAAAACCAAGCTATGGTTGCATGTGGCGTTTCATGCTACGTGGCAAACTCTGCAGGAGCCCGCGAAAATGCCAAAATCAGTTAATCTAATTAAGGATGCTGCAATCGAGCTTGCTGCATTTACACTGCTAACTCTATTTATGTTATTTTGTATATGGGTAGTAGAAGCAGCAACCAATGCTTTGTGGCCTGAGGGTAGAGATTTTTTGTTCGGTATCTCTATTGATACTTTATTTGCTGCTGCAGACCTTGCTACCGTGATCGTGTTTTTGTCCCTTGGCTTCTTTTTCTCGATAAGGACATTGTTTTCCTCCGTTTCGGAAGTCGGTGTGTCATGAGTGTTCAGGTTTTTCTTTCACAGATTGTAGGGCGCACTATTGCGCGAGCGAAAATTTTCTTTTCGGCAACGCTACTTGTTTTTATCGGATTGCTAATCGTCAAAATCTGGGGCGTACCAGATGGTGAAGCAGGGAGGATTGCGTCAGCGGAATTGTGGATGGCGATTTTTTCAATCGCTCCTGCCATCATTGCGGTGTGGGTGATTGTTACAAGGTCGATAATAGACGTATCATTACCCGTTTCGAAGTATATGGCAAGAAGCGTCACTAGTTTTAAGGTTTATAATGAAATTAGTGTTGAGGTTACGGAGCTAGTCTCTGATCTTGATTCTAAGTTTGGAAGGTCAAGAAGGTTCGCTTGGCTTGCCGCTAGGATTTATTGGTCGATATTTCTTTCTCAGTTATATTCGAAGCTATTATCATATTTACCATTTCGAGGAAGCGATAAAGCTGACATGCGTGAGCGAGATTAATCGTTTCCCGGCGGACGGGTATGCCGAGCGCACCATCTCCAAATTGGCTGCAGCGGTTGCTCTCAAACTCCGGGAGTGATGCAGCCAGAAATGGACTATCCGAGTCTCTACAAATGATGCGGATCGAACCCAAAATCGGAACAGCTTTGTCGGTAGTTCTGTCGGTATCCGCTCTGGACCCCGCATAATCCCTAGGGTTTTCGAGCCACAGAATCCCTCTCTCTATCTCAGCCATGAACCCTGAAAAGCCGAGTTCAAAGTGGATGCGATTTTCTCGGCGCGCATCCGACCGACCACCCAAAAACCAGAGCGATGCTCGACTGTGATGGCGGACACAGCGCTCTTAATGGTTGCGCTTAAAACGGGCCTGACAGCGTCGTATAAGCTTGGTATAGGAACTGGCGCGCAAAAGGCGTTTCAAAAAAACGGCGCGTGAGTATGGGGGGAGTTCATGGCATTTCTGCCTCGCAGGCAGCATGCGCGCACACCGCGCGGGGCCGGTATGTCGGCTGAGCCGACAATTGAAAAATCGACCTTTTTCCGGCTCCTGGGCGCACCGTGGTTGCTCCTTGTGCTGAGCCTTGTGCCCGTCGGTCTGCTGGCGCTCGGGCTCGCCGATGTGCGCAAAGACCCATCGGTGGACGCTTTCTCGCCCGCTGACCACCCAGCCGCACTGACGCGGGAGAAGTCGAAGGAGATCTTTGGTCTCGAGGACCCGATTGTGATCGCCTTTGCGGCCCCAGATGGGGCTTCGATCTTCACGCCGGCCTATCTCGATGCAATTGACGACTTCGCCCGTAAAGCCAATCAGGTCCCCGGAGTGAGCCGCGGCCGGATTGTCAGTCCGACGGATGAAGCTGCCATTCGCGGCGAGAACGGTGATCTGTTCGTGGACGCCATTTGGGAAGGGGGCGGGGCTGACGATGCGGCCCTCGCGTGGACTCGTATACAATCCATGCCGATGCTGATCGGCACACTCGTCTCGGCCGATGGAACCGCCGCCATGGTGATCGTCCCGGTCGAGCGCCCCGATAATGCGCTTGAAGAAACACGTGCTCTGTACGCGCTCGCAGCGGAAACCGCGGCGGCATCAGGGCTTGAGGTGCATCTTGCTGGGGTCGCGACGATGAATGCGCGGCTATCTGAAATGGTGACGAGCGACACGATGCGTTTCGTCCCTGGCGTGTTCGTGATTGTCATTGTGACCATGTGGATGGCGCTGCGTCGCCTTACGCCTCTGGTCGGCCCTCTGATGGTCATCGCGGGCTCGGCCATCGCCACGATTGGCGCGATGGGATTGATGGATAGCCGCTACTACTTGATCACCACCGCGCTGCCGGTGGTCGTGGTGACAATTGCGGTGACGGACTCGATCCACCTGACTTTTGCTTATCTGCGGGAACGCCGACGCGCCGCGGGGCTGAGCCGCCGCCATGCGCTTAGTCATGCGATGCGCCGGACGGCGTTGCCGATCACCATTACCAGCGTGACGACAGCGTTGGGGTTTTTTGGGTTGTCGCTGGGAACGGCGATGGTCCCGATCAGCGAATTTGGTCTTTATGCCGCGCTCGGCGTCATCGCCGCCTGGCTCCTTAGTTTGAGTGTGCTGCCCGCGCTCATCCTCCTGACCCAGCTCGAACCGGTCGATGGTGGCCCCGCGCAACCCGGGCGTCTTGATGCGTTCTTAACGGGGCTCAGCCGCATGGGCGTGCAGCGTCCTGTTATGACGCTCAGTCTGTTCGGCGTGTTTTGCGCCTTACTCGTCACCGCTGGCTTCCGCGCTGAATTCGATTATCAGCGCAAAGCATATTTCCAATCTGGTGATGATGTGCGCATCGCGGATCAACTCATCAATGAACGCTTCGATGGGGGCAATTTTCTCGACGTCTTAGTGTCAGCGCCCGAAGAGGGCGGGCTTGTCACGAGCGAGGCGATCACAAAGGTTGCTGCGCTACAAGATCGCCTTGAGCGGATTAACGGTGTACGGAAGGTGACCAGCATCGCGGACTATGTGGCGCTGATGCACGAGCGGCTTCACGAAGAGCCCTCCGGTCGCTTGCCCGAAGCGCGAAACGCGCCTGCGCAGTATCTCCTGCTCTACGAAACAAGCGGCGATCCTGGCGATTTTGATGAAGAGATTGACTATACCTATCAGACTGCGTTGATCCGTGCACAGCTGGACTCGGACAGCTTTCAAAACACGCGTGGTGTTGTCGATGAGTTTATCGCTGTTGCAGAAGCGTGGTCATCGGAAAGCGAGCTGTCGGCTGAGGTCGGTGGCCGGATTGCTGTTAATGATGGCTGGATGACAGAACTGGCGAATACCCATTTCGTCAGTCTCGCCATGGCTTTCCTGTTCGTGACTGTCGGTACGGTCGCGATGTTCAGAAGCGTATGGCTCGGCGTGTTGGCGGCGTTTCCCATGCTTTCGGGTATTGCGTTGGTCTACGCCGCAATGGGCATGTTAGGCATCGATATCGCGCCTGCAACATCTATGTGTGCCGCCCTGGCAACCGGTCTTGGCGTCGATTTCGGCGTTCATCTGGGTAAGGAGATTCGTTCGGCGCGGCGTGCAGGGCATAGTCTCGAAGCTGCCATTGGCGCTGACTATGCCCTGGTTGCCAAAGCCTGCGTCTTAAGTGCCCTCAGCCTGTCGGCTGGCTTCATGGTGGTGTTGATGAGTGAGGTGCCGGTGTTGCGCTGGTTCGGCTTCCTCCTCGCAGCGGCCACGATCGGCAGTCTCATTGGTGCCCTCTTCGCTGTACCCGCCCTATCCGCCCTTGCCCAAAAAAGAGAGGTTTCTCGTGCTCCGCAATTCGTTGATGCCTAAAGCTGTCGGCATTCTCTCGACAATCGCCCTTCTTTCCCCTGTCACACTCCACGCTGAAGACGGTGCGCCGGAAAGCGCAGATGCGCTTGCCGCACTCATCAAGGCGCGCACCGCGAACGAGGGTCGCACAGGCGTGATGACCTTCTCGCTGGAAAACGCGCGCGGCCAAACGCGAACCCGTGCCTCGCGTCTTTTCCACGAGGACACTGGCGACATGACCCGCATCGCCATTCACTTTGTTGAGCCTGCTGCGATCGAGGGCACAGCGTTCTTAAGTCACGACAGCGCTGATCCTGAAAAAACGGATGAGACGTGGCTTTTTCTGCCGAGCACGGAACGGGTGCGCCGCCTTCCATCCTCTGACCGCGGCGACGCATTCATGGGCACCGATCTCAGCTATGGGGACATCAAGGACAACTTCAAGTTCGAGCCCGCAGAGTGGACATTCTCCGGCTTCGGCGAGACAGAAACCGCGGATGGAATGCGCTACACGCTCGAAGGCACGATCAAATCTGCCCAACTGGCAAAAGAGCTTGGCTATGGAAGTTTCATTGCTGAAGTCGATCCGGAAACCTGGTTCCCCGTCTATGTCCGGTACACAGACGAAGACAATGCGCCATTGAAAGAAGTTCGCATTACGGAGCAAAAGCGCGTTGGTGATGCCTGGACAGCAACCGCATTCACCGTGGTGAACCTTCAGCGTGAGCACAAAACGGAAGTTGTCCTTTCTGAGATGGCGGCGCGACCGATCGAGGGCAACGTATTTGAAGCCAATCGGCTGGATCTCGGCCTCCCAAGACTTGATTAAGGTGCCGAGAGTGTTCTGTATCCGACGTTGGTTATATCTTGGCACAACCGCTACGTTTGCCCTCGGGAGCGCCGCGGCTCAATCGCTTGATGTGGAAGCGAAGTTCGCCTCAGGCGGTGCCGATGCGATCCAACACAGCCTGCTGGTTTCTCCGGGCTGGAAGACGCGGCTTGGTAGCGCCTTGCTGGATGTAGAACTCCGTATCGAGGTCGCGGACGACGATGTGGGTCTGGGGGCCATCTCTGGCTTTTCGGATGCGTCTAAGCCGTTACTCGCCAGCGAGGACGCCCGGATCGAAATCGAGCGAGCGCTCCTGCGGTTCCCAATGGGCAACGCCAATCTGTTCTTAGGCAAACAGGTCATCGCCTGGGGGAAGTTAGACGGGGTGCGCGTGACCGACGCCATCAACCCGATCCGGCTAAATGAGTTTGTTCTGACCCAAGACCGGCCAGAGACAATTGGTCTGTGGGCCGCCCGTCTTCGCGGTGATCTCGGCGCCATCCAGTACGATTTTGCCTTCGCGCCCGATCCCACCGTTGATCAACTCGCCAATC
>CAYFHK010000147.1:0-5792 GCA_964342585.1 uncultured Caulobacterales bacterium
GCCATCGAGGGACGCGCCTCGCCATGGCCGGTGCCGGAGTTGATAGCTGCGTGAGAGGGAAGATAGCTGCATGAGAGGGAGGCTCGCGGGGCTGCGGCTCGCCGCGCACCCGGCCCCGCTGGCACCCCTTTGGGGGTGGCGGCGGGCGGGGTGTCGTGTACAGTCCGGTTGGTGTGGACATCGAGACGGCCTTGGCCTGAGCGCCTGTCGCTCCATCGTCGTGTCCAAGCTCGGCAGCGCCGAGCGAAGCAATCCAATCGCGTGAAGCTTCCATACCCTCTTGCTGCGGCAGTGCGGCCCAGCTCTGCGGTGCTTCCGGCAGGACCTCTCCTGCCTGGAAATCCGGCGTGCTGGCGCAGGAAGCGGCGGTGAGCGCCGTAGCAAGTACCAAAATCTGTTTACGCATGCGTTGTCCCCGCACGCCTCGAGCTCTACATGCAGCGCATCGTATGGGCCACATAGCGAAAGTCAACATAAATTTATCGAAAAACACTAAAACCCTATCGATTGACGTGAAAAAGCTCACGTTTTTCGAGATGTGGTTTTCGAGCTCCCGATCTGGATTCTTTGTTTTGAAACAGGGGTGTTTCACCTCTGCCCCGGTCTGTGTCATAGAGGCCTGAAACATGGCAGGCTTTAATGACATTAATCTGCTCCATGCCGCAGAATTTGAAATTAGACGAGTGAACTTTGCGCAAGGTCGATAGAGACTCCCAGCCATCCGTGCGGATCAGGCGCCGGGATACTGCCGCGGTGGCAGCACTCGGTAGTACGGTCTTGCTCTTGCTTTGGATTTTCGGCGAGCTCGGTTTTGTGCCGACCATTGTCGCGATCGCGACCATCGCCGCACTCTCGATCTTTTACTACCTAACTGTCAGCACGACTTTGAATCCGCTACCCCCTGCGCCGCAGGAAGAAGAGGCGCCGCCGGAAGAAACGCCACCAGATGACGAGACCGTCTCCGCCCAGGCCATGCTCGAAGCCATGCCCATACCGGTTTTGATGATCGGTGGTAGCGGCCGGATCGACAGTGCCAATCCCGCCGCGCGGAGCTTTTTGGGCCTCGGCTCGACGCTGGGGCATCTCTCGGGGGTTCTGCGCCAGCCGCAAGTCCTGGAAGCGGTCAGCACTGCCCTGCGTGGCGGCGAAGTGGAAGCGGTTGAATATTCCAATATGGCGCCGGTGGAGAGCCATGTCCGCGCCTTCATTGCGCCGATCGCCATGCCGGCCGATCCGGCCTTGCCCTGGCGGGCCATGCTGGTGCTCCTGGACGAAACCTCGATCAAGCGTGCCGACCGTATGCGCGCGGATTTCCTCGCCAATGCGAGCCATGAGCTGCGTACCCCGCTCGCTTCCCTGGCCGGCTTTATCGAAACCTTGCGCGGGCATGCGCGTGATGATGAAGAGGCGCGCGAGCGCTTCCTCGGCATTATGTTCGACCAGACCTCGCGCATGCAGCGCCTGATCAATGATCTGCTGTCACTTTCGCGGATCGAAATGGATGAGCACGTTCCACCAAGCTCCAAGACCGATGTGCGTGTGGTGGCTGTGGATGTGATCGATATGCTTAAGCCCCAGGTCGCGGCCAAATCGATTGCCTTTTCAACCGAGCTCGCCGAGGAGGCGCGCATTGTCGGCGATCGCGACCAGATCACCGAAGTTGTGCAGAATCTGGTCGAGAATGCGATCAAGTATTCTCCCGACCAGGCGCAACTCTCCTTGGAGCTGATCACCGATCTTTGCCGCGATGAGGCTGAGCGCCCGGCATTGATGCTTGGCGAGGCATCCAGCCGCCTGACGCTGGCGGCTCCTCCGACGGAAGCCGGAGACCGTTTTGTCGCTATCCGCGTGCGCGATAGCGGCAAGGGGATTGAGCGGCGTGATCTGCCGCGCCTGTCGGAGCGCTTTTATCGCGTTGACGGGCAGAAAAGCGGACCGAAAGAGGGCACGGGTCTGGGCCTCGCCATCGTCAAGCATATCGTCAGTCGTCATCGCGGCGGTTTTACCGTCGAGAGCGCACCCGGTGTCGGCTCGGTCTTTACTGTGTTTTTCAAGCAATTGGACGATCAGTCCACGCCTGAAGACCTGCCCGCTGAAGGCTGAATTCAAGCATAAGCTCAGCCATTGTCACAAAACGGTAGCCGTTTTGTCATAAAGCGACGCTCCATCGTCGATATCCCTTCCGCAGTGAAGATGTTCGTACCTGGCCGAAGCGTGTTGGGGTGCGAGCACCTTAAATGTGTTTGTAGCGGTGTTTTGGGTGAGTTTCGTCGGTGTTTAGAGGAGGGCTTATGCCACTGTCTCAAAATACGCATATCGTCTCTGCCTATGGCGCGGAGCTGGAAACGCTGACCGATGAGCTCGCGCGGCTTGGCGGGCTTGTGGAGATTCAGCTCACCGAAGCGCTGTCTGCCTTTGCGCGCCGTGATGCGTCCGTGTCGACCGTCGTGCGTGAGCGTGAGGTCAAGGTGAATGCGCTCACCGATGCGATCGAGAAGCGCGTCATTCGCTTGTTCGCTCTGCGCCAGCCCATGGCGTCGGATCTGCGGACCACTGTGTCGGCGCTGAAAATCTCCTCCGACCTCGAACGTGTTGGCGATCTGGCGAAGAATATTGCTTACCGCGCCCAGGATATGGCGGCTTTCGCGCCGATGGATGAAGCCGGCCAGGTCGAGCGACTTGGTGCGCTCGTCTCCAAGCAATTGCGCGAAGTGCTTGATGCGATGAGCTCGCTCGAAATCGAACCGGTCTTGCGCGTCTGGCAGGCCGATGATGAGGTCGATGAGCATTATGATGCGCTGATCCGCGATGTGCTGGTCTCCATGACCCGCAATCCCGACCGGGTGGGCCCGGGCGCTCATATTCTTTTCGTCGGCAAAAATCTCGAACGCGTTGGCGATCACGCCACGAATATCGCGGAGTCCGTCCATTTCATGGTGACGGGCACGCATCTGGAAATCAGCAACACTCAGGCAGACCCTAACCGCGAGTAGGAGAAGAGCGATGAACCCGCACGTTCTTGTCGTTGAAGATGAAGACGCCCTGGCAACCCTGCTTCAGTATAATCTGGAAAAGGAAGGCTATCAGGTCTCTGCTGCCGCCGATGGCGAAGAAGCGCTGATCCAGGCGGAGGAAAATACGCCGGATCTGGTTCTGGTTGACTGGATGTTGCCGAAAGTCTCCGGCATTGAGGTTTGCCGCCGTCTTCGCAGCCGCCAGGAAACGGCGAATGTGCCGATTATCATGCTCACCGCGCGCGGCGAGGAAACCGATCGGGTCCGCGGGCTCGATACCGGTGCTGATGATTACATCGTCAAACCCTTCTCCATGACCGAGCTCTTCGCGCGCATCCGCGCTGTTTTACGCCGGATCCGGCCGGGGCTCGCCGAGGATATTATCAAGGCCGGCGATATCACCATGGATCGCGTGGCGCACCGGGTGAAGCGTGCCGAACGCGAGATCCACCTCGGCCCGACCGAATTCCGCCTGCTTGATTACCTCATGCAGCATCCCGGCCGCGTTTTCTCGCGCGAGCAATTGCTCGATGCCGTGTGGGGGGCCGACGTTTATGTGGAAGCACGTACGGTCGACGTTCATGTCGGCCGCTTGCGCAAGGCGCTCAATAATAAGGATGAGCGCGACCCGATCCGCACGGTCCGTTCGGCAGGCTATTCCTTCGATGTGAAGGCCGCCTGACCGGCGGAGCACCGGCGGAAAGCCCAAATTACCCCATCCGCAAAGAAAGACGGCCGCCTCGAGGGATGAGGCGGCCGCTTATCTACCGGACGAGGGGGTGAGAGGGGGATGTCCGGTTAGAAGTTATAGCGTCGTGTGGCTGCAATCGCATCGAGTGCGGCGGCAGCGTCTGCTGTGCGACGGCGACGCTTCTGACTTGGCTGGTAGGCCATATTGGCGTGCGCTTCGCAGTAGGTGCTGTCCCCGGTCGTCTTGCGTCCACAGAAACGGAAGTTCGACGAGGCGGGGTCTCCAATCGGCCATTTGCACATGGAATCCCGGAGGGTGAGAACCGTGGCATAATCGCCTGAAGGCAGTACGGCTGGTTCCACCGGAGCCTCGGCCTGAGCCGGCGGCGCCGAGGGGGAGGAGGGGCGCGGCGCGGGTCTTGCTGGCGCGGTGGTAGCCGTTGTTGTGCGCGGCCGGGACGGCTTTGCAGTGCGGCGTGCCGGACGGGACGGCGTGGCGCGGCCGGAAAGACCAAGGCGATGCACCTTGCCAATCACCGCATTTCGGGTCACACCGCCAAGCTGTTTAGCGATCTGACTCGCGCTCAGGCCTTCAGACCAGAGCTTCTTGAGTTGTTCTACGCGTTCATCCGTCCAAGCCATCGCACTAGGTCTCCCGGTGAGTGGCGCTCCTTACCTTGATGAGGGTAAATTGCGCATATCTCAATTCATGTTTAATTACACTAGATATTGTATCCAGCGGAGCGCGAGCCACAAGATCCGCCTATGACCTCACCTGTGGAAAGCTCTCTTGCCACGTCAATCGTTAACGGTGATGGTTACCGAGAGATTAAGAGTCATTCGTTATGAGCAAGCTTTTGGAAACAGAGATTACCAAACCGCGCCAATTCGGCGCCGTGAACTGGCTAGGTCTTTGGACTCTTTATAAAAAAGAGGTCCGCCGCTTTATGAAAGTGGTGTTTCAGACCGTTCTCGCACCGGTCGCGACAACCCTTCTTTTCATGCTGGTTTTTGTCGTCGCCATCGGGTCAAGCCGGCCCTCGATAAATGGTGTGGATTTCGCAGATTTCCTGGCACCGGGACTGATGCTGATGGGTATTTTGAACAATGCCTTCGCCAATTCCTCCTCCACCCTTCTGGTCTCGAAGGTTCAGGGCAATACGGTCGACTTCCTCATGCCGCCCCTCTCTGCGGCCGAGCTCTTCATCGCCTTCGTCGGCGGGGCGATCACCCGCGGCGTTGTGGTCGCGGCCGCAACAGCGCTGACCCTCCTGCCGTTCGCCAATATCGTGCCGGTCAATCTCTGGGCTGTGCTCTATTTCGGCTTCAGCGCCGGAGCCATGCTCGCCATGGTGGGTGTGATCGGCGGTATCTGGGCAGAGAAGTTCGACCATCTCGCTGTGGTCTCCAACTTTATCATCATGCCGCTGACCTTCCTGTCGGGAACATTTTATTCCGTTGAAATGCTGCCTGAGCCGATCCGTACGATCAGCCATTTCAACCCATTCTTCTATATGATTGACGGCTTCCGCTATGGCTTTACCGGCACGGCGGACGGGTCCTTGCTCATCGGTGTTATTCTGGTGGCGCTGATCAATATCGTTTTGGCGGTCGCGAGCTATGGTGTGCTTCGTGCAGGATGGCGCTTGAAGAGCTGAGCAAGCGGGCCTAGACCTTGGCCGGCAGCGCCGGTCAACCGGCGCGCTCACAGTTCAAGGCCCACAGCTTTTCGGAGATATTGCATGCCCGCACCGATGATGGATACCTATGCGCCGCCGGATCTCGTTTTCGACCGCGGGGAAGGCGTTCGCCTGATCACCGATAAGGGCGAGAAATATCTCGACTTCATCTCCGGTATTGCGGTGAACTGCCTGGGGCATGCGCATCCCAAAGCTGTCGCGGCGCTCAAGGCGCAGTCTGAAAAGCTCTGGCACTTGTCCAATATGTTCAAAGTCCCCGCCGGGATTGAACTGGCCAAGAAGCTCACCGATGCGACTTTCGCCGACCGTGTCTTCTTCACCAATTCCGGTGCCGAGGCGATGGAATGCGCCCTGAAGACGGCGCGGCGCTATCATTATGTGAACGGCA
>CAYFHK010000148.1:0-5787 GCA_964342585.1 uncultured Caulobacterales bacterium
AAGGCGGCGCTCCCCTGCAAGAGGTGTGCCCCGCCGCTATTTGGCGACGAGGTCCTGTTTTAGCCGCAACGCGCAAACGGCAAAGAAGACCCCAGCGATGCCGTACATCAGCGTGATGGTCAGCATTGAGGCCTGCGTGCTCGACTGATTGGCGACGAGGCAGAAGTCATACTGTTCCGGCGTCATCGGCTGGGCGAGCCCCTGCAGCATGGTTTGAATTTCCCCGGTACTCACAGGGGTCTCAGCCACGCGTTGCGCGGCGGTCACCACGGTTTGGGCGGCATCGCACATGGCGCGGGACACCACATCGGTATACCCCGCCGTCGCCAGGTCGCGGCGAAACCAAAAGTCACTGACGACGCCTGCGAAGAGCGGCCCGAGGCCATAGCCCAAGAGGTTGACCACGAAGAGCAAAACAGCCGTGGCCGTCGCCCGTACCCGCATCGAGACCACGCCCTGCCCGATGGTGTATTGGGCCGCGAGATAGCCGTATTTGATGGCATTCCCCATGGCGAGGCCGAAGACGCAAAGAATTGCGCTGGTCGTGGTGAACGCGAGCCCGAAGAACGGGATCGATAAGAAGAGGCCCCCTGAGGCGAGCCAAGCGATCGCGGCGGCGTTCCGGCTCGACAGCCGCTCCGCAAGATAGCCGAGCGCCACCGTGCCAAGCGCGCCGAACGCATAAGCCGGCACGTTGAATTGAACCGCCGCTTGGCCTGCCGTCAGGTCGAAGGTCCGCTGCAGATAGAGCGACTGGAAGTTCGCAATCGCGTAGCCACAAAAGGCGGCGAAGGTCGCGCCCAGGGTCATCGTCCAATAAGACGGCTTCGACAGCAGCTCTTTAATCGCGACGTTGAGCTCTGCACGCTCGGGGCGCTCCGCGCCCGGCGGGTCGGTATAACCGCGCGGCGGCTCCTTGACGGTTTTGAGCAGGATCACGGCCACCAAAACGCCCGGCAGGCCGAGCACGAAGAACGCCATGCGCCAACCGAAGATGTCGGTGACCGGCCCGCCGATGAGGTTCGCCAGCATCGTGCCCAGCGTCACGCCCATCGCGTAATAGCCAAGGGCGGTCGAGCGCTTCTTCGGCGGATAGTAGTCCGCGATCAGCGAGTTGGCCGGCGGCGTACAGCCCGCCTCGCCAATGCCGACGCCGACGCGGAAGAGAAGCAGGATCCAGAAGCCGCCAATGACGATGCCAAAGACAGTGATGTCCGCGGCAAGACCGCACAGCGCTGTCATGATCGACCATAGCGCGACGCAGCCGGCCATGATCTTCACGCGGTTATGGGTCTCTGCGATGCGGGCCAACGGAATGCCAACAACGGTATAGAGCAACGCAAAGCCGAACCCCGACAACAGGCCGAACGCCGTGTCAGAGATCATCAACTCGGCCTTCAGCGGCCGCGCCACCACCGAGAGCAAGCCGCGATCGATAAAGTTGAGGATGTAAATGAAAAGCAGCGCGTTGAGCACATAGGTGCGGTATCCCGGCGTACCGTACCCGTGAATGTGCCCATCCTTCCCGTCGTCCGCGGGCGCTGCCGCGGGCGAAGCCGTTGTGTTTTCTGACATGCGTTCCTCCGTTGGGAGGCTCCTTAACCGAAACTGTCAGCCTAAGGCGATACCCATTCGGGGAAAGTTGTCAGTGGGTTGGGAGATGGGTCGCCCGGCGGACAAAAGCGGAAGTTGCCCGGCCGGCGGAAGCGTGGAACGGTGCGGCGTCTGACGAAAGGCTGGGGAGAGAGCCAGGCAGTGGTCGAGATCAAAAATGCAAAGGACCTTCGCACTTGGCTTGAGGACCAACCGCCCGAAGTCTCCCGGATCATTGCAGCGCGTGCCGCAGCTCGCGTAGTGCCGTTAGCGTTGCCGGTTTTACAGCTCGACGATGGCGCTACGCATTTTCTTTCCGTTCTGCGCGCGGTCGCTGTCGCGCAGTCGCGACTTGACAATACAGCCAAGATAGTAGCCGCGGAAGACGCTGCCTGGAGCACCGTCAGGGACACCAGGGATGCCGCCTGGGACACCGCCAATAACACCAGAAACACTGCAAGAGGCGTTACTTGGGCAGCCTGCGGCACGGCGGGGACCGCGAAGGATGCTGTTAGGGGCTTCGCTAGAGGTGCCGCTCGGAATGCAGCGGACGTTGCAAATAATACTGCAAAGCCGATTGCCTGGGCAGCCGGCGATGCGGCAGAGACGACCATCACCGCCGCGACCGGTAGGGACGCAATGATCGCCGCCCAACAGGGTCCTCAAGCGCTTCGTCGAGTACCGCTTTGGGAAGGCACTGAAAATCCGCTGACAGATCAAACCGCCGTTTTTTTTGAAGAAGTTAACAACGGGCGTCTAGCAGGTCACGGCTGGGAGATATGGGTTGGTTGGTACCAGTCGCTTCTTGACGGCACTTATGATGAAGAGGCGTGGACATTCGCATTAGACTACATGGAAGAGCAAGACTGGAACGCAGGTTCGGCCAACACAAATGATAGGCTTATAGAACTTTTGGAGAGATATCTTTCTCGCATTGAAGAATCCCCTGACCAGCTGCCGGAAGACAGACACGATATTCTGTCTGCAAATGAAGAAGAAGTTATATCAACCGTTGCGGCCATGCCAACGACGATCCCACCGGTCCTCCCGGCAAGCTATCGTTTCGTTTGGCGCAACGACGAAGCAGTCCACGCCGAACTAAACCGTCACCCCAAGGAAGATAGCAGCGACGCTGCGACGATCTACGGGCATGTCAAAGATATGCTCACAGTGTTGATCGACCGGTTGAAAGCTTCGAATTGGAAATGGCTTTCCCCTGTATTCGAGCGCAGCCTCAGCAGCCTCGGTGAAGACAAAGATTCGATCAAAGCCGGAGATCTCGCAGCGCAGACGCAAATGATCGATATCTTGATCGCAAGATACGGACTTGGTGGGACACACGAGGATCTTGGCGATGAGCTGCAATTCTTGCTGACGCAACTCGGGCCCCAGATGGGCGCACTCCTCAGCGCAATCCCAGATCTACGTCTTGCTCGCGATGACATCGCTATGGCGCAGCTCGACCCAAGCGACATCCCTAAACTCAGAAAAATTCTGCACAACGTTGCGGATGTCGCCGCATCAGAAGCGCTTGTCACAGAAAATGCCGCCGCAGCATTGAAACCAAACCCGGAAATTGAAACAGCGATTCTTGCGGCAGAAACCGCACCGTCATCAGCTGAGAGAGACCTGCATCGGCAAACAGCGATCCGGATGCTCCTTGCAGATACAAATACAACTCTCAATTTTACCTATACCATCCAGAGCATCGCGAACGACGAAATTGAAAAACGGAAAAAGTCAGGTTCTTTGGCCGAAGCGGCGGGCCGAGGTCTAAACTCGGGCGTCGAAGAGGGGGTTCAAAAAGCGTCAAGCAAGGTCGTTGAAACCGGGATTATGATCCCCGTTCGGACAACGCAAACCGTGCTTTACGCCCAAGCCGCACAACTAAGTTTTTCCGGGCGCATTGGCGAACTCGTTATGACTGTTTGGAAGGCTATCGCCGGCTAGTTGTAGTCACCGAATATTGGCAGGAAATGCCATCAGATAGCATAACCACTCTGTGTAAGGATAAATCTCCCGGGCCTTACCCCACAGCTTCGGCCTGGGTTTTGCCACCTTCATCAGCGCCCGCCTGCCCGGCCCAGCGTTTCACGCCGGCAATCAGCTCATCACCCCGAATCGGTTTCGTCAGATAATCGTTCATCCCGGCGGCGAGGAATCGCTCCTTGTCCCCCGCAATCGCGTGGGCGGTGAGCGCGATGATCGGTGTTGGCGTGCGGCCTTCGTCCGCCTCCCACGCGCGAATTTGCTCGGTCGCGCCGAGGCCATCGAGCACAGGCATGGAGATATCCATCAGGATCAGGTCGAAGTCCTCTGCCTTGGCGAGGGCCACCGCCTCCTCCCCATTGCCGGCAAAGACGATGGACCAAGGGGTCTCCCTGAGCAGCGTCTCGAGCACCATCCGGTTCACCTGATTGTCTTCCGCCACAAGAAGACGCCAGGCCGACTCAATGGGGGCCGCATCGGTGGTGCTCTCCTCAGATGCGGCGCTGGCCTCCGGCGTCATTTCTGCGTGCGCCATCGGCAGGCTGACAGTGAAGATCGATCCTTCCCCCACCACCGACCGCAGGGTGAGATCGCCGCCCATCATGGTGACGAGGCGCCGTGTGATCGTCAGCCCAAGGCCGGTGCCACCAAAGCGTCGCGTGGTGGACTCTTCAGCCTGGGCAAAGGGAGAGAAGATCTCCTCCTGCTTATCCTCGGGGATGCCGATGCCTGTATCGCGCACCTCGAAAACAACGGTGACACCATCAGGCGTCTCGTCGAAGCGCGTCTGCAAAGTGACGCCCCCCTCCTCCGTAAATTTCACGGCGTTGCCGACGAGGTTGATAAGGATCTGACGCAGGCGCGTGGGATCCCCCATCACGACCGGCAAGTCATACGGCAGCTCTTTGTTCAGTGCTAGGCCTTTTTCGTGTGCCGTGCGCGACAACAGCTCGGTGATGTCGCCGGCGAGCCGCGTGAGGTCGACCGGCTTTTTCTCAATGGTTAATTGCCCGGCCTCGATCTTGGAAAAATCGAGGATATCATTGATCAGGGTGACGAGGATTTCACCGGAAGACCGGATCGTATCGGCATAGCGCTGCTGGTCCGGCGTAAGCGGCTCGTTAGAGAGCGCCTCGGCCAAGCCGATAATGCCATTCATCGGGGTTCGGATCTCGTGGCTCATATTGGCGAGGAAGGCCGACTTCGCCTCGCTGGCCGCCATGGCCCGCCGCCGCTCTTGCCGAAGGCTCGAAGACGCACGCATCATTTCGGCACGGAACACCGCCGCGCCGCCGTAAATCAGCCACATGGTCACAGATAACGAACCCGCTTTCAGGAGGTATATCTCGATTGGGCCTTCAACGGGCGGCATCTGGGTGTAGAGATACCAATAAACGGATCCTGAGACGACCGCGACAGCGGCGCCCCAGCCACTGCCGAGCATCAAGGTCGACGTCACCACCACGATCAGGAAAGTGTAAACCGAGATCGACTCAAGCGTATTCGCCGCCACGGCCAGATACACCATCCCGGCGACCGTCGTGATATAGGTGAATAAGATCCGCTGGAACGCCACCCGCCAGATGGGGTGATAGCACCAGGCGGGTGCGCAAAGACACGCCAAGCCAAGCAGTACGATGGCGTACCAAGGTGCGCGTGCCACTTCGGGCTCAACGCCGTAAAAGATGCCCAAACTTACCGAACAAACGCCCGAGGGCACGAAGAACGCCGTCATCATGCGATGGCTGGCGATTTGAACAGGTTCGCCCTCACCGGCGCGCGGCCAGTAAATCTCGCGCAACGATGTGAGAAGACGAAGAGCCCAGAGCACGCGTAACGACCGCTTTTTTTACTTGCGGCAGAGAATACCGAAAGAGATTCAAGGTCGTGTTAACATTGACACCCTCGTGCAGCCGTCAATTTGGGACATCTCGCGTCAGTTGCCCCATGAAAAAACCCCGGCAGCAGGGCCACCGGGGTCTGATCATCATATCCGCAAAATCTGCGGGGTAGATTACTTAAGCTCGACGGTCGCGCCGGCTTCTTCGAGCTTTTTCTTAAGCTCCTCGGCTTCGGCTTTCGGCGCCGCTTCTTTGACAGCCTTGCCGCCAGCTTCGACGAGTTCTTTGGCTTCTTTCAGGCCAAGACCGGTGATGCCGCGAACTTCTTTGATGACGTTGATCTTTGACGCACCTGCTGATTTCA
>CAYFHK010000149.1:0-5768 GCA_964342585.1 uncultured Caulobacterales bacterium
TGCGTCAGCATCACCGCTGGCGGTGTCGGCGGGGCGTTTCGTTTGGCTCAGAACCGGCGGATGGCCGATGACGTCGCCAAATCCTCGAGCAAGCCGCGCAGCGACGTTTCGGGCAATGCGGACGATAAAGCCGCCGCTGCCCGCGCCGCGTAGGTCTGTGCTTCGCCCAAGGCGCGCTCGATCAAATCGTCGCGATCAATCAATCGGCGCGCTTCGAGGAAATCGCCTTCGCGTTGGTGTCCATCGACCATGGTGCGATGCCAAAAATCGCGTTCCTCAGCGTTCTGTGCATCGGCAATCGCATAGATAACGGGCAGGGTCATTTTGCCTTCGCGGAAATCGTCACCGGCGGTCTTCCCCATGCCGCCATCGCTGGCCGCATAATCGAGGGTGTCGTCCACGAGTTGGTAGGCGATGCCAAAGTTCAACCCGAATTCGCGCAGTGCCCGGACGACCTCTGGGCTGCCCCCGCCGAGCACGGCGCTTGCTTCGGTCGCCGCGGCAAACAACGCCGCCGTCTTCGCCTGCACAACGCTGAGATACATGTCTTCTGTCGTGGCGATATTCGATTGGGTCTCAAGCTGAAGGACTTCGCCCTCGGAGATGGTGCAGGAGGCGCGGCTCAAAATATCGAGCACCTCGAGGGAGCCGGTTTTCACCATCAGCTCAAAGGCGCGGGCGAATAAAAAGTCTCCGACCAGAACCGATTCCTTGTTCCCAAACACAATGTTCGCCGTGGCGAGCCCGCGCCGCAGGGCGCTGTCATCCACCACATCGTCATGTAGCAAGGTTGCCGCATGGATCAGCTCGACCGCGGCGGCCAAGAGGTGGGGCCGCTCACCATCTTCACCGCACAGTTTCGCGCTTGCGAGCGCTAGAAGGGGTCGAAGCCGCTTGCCGCCCGCGCTGATCAGATGCCGCGCCACTTGTGGGATCAGCGGTACGCCGGATTCGAGGGTATCAAGGATCACGGTGTCGACGGCGCGAAGATCGGCGGACTGCGAAGACTTCAGGGCCGCGGCGACGTCCACAAAGGAAAGAGCTTCCGGCATGTCGGCGGCAAGAGCCATAGTCACCACGATCCTTTCCGCGCCCGCGTTCCGGTCACCACCCACGCTCTATGTAGGGGAGGGAGAACGCGCCTGTCCTGTGGCGAATCGCACCGCAGACCTTGGCCGCTCTGCGGTTGAACCACATAAACCGCTCGCGTACACGCGGCGCTCCGTCAAACCAAGGGCTTTGTTTCATGTTGAAAAAGTTGTGGTTCAGCTTGCCGTTCACCGGGGAAGCAAAGCCAACGGTCGCGGTCGTGCCCATGGGCGGCGTGATCTCAAGCGACACGCGGCCAGGGCGCGGGCTGAACCTTGTGGCCATGGAGAAGACGTTGGAGCGGGTGTTCACCGGCGGCCCCTATAAGGCCGTGATCCTGGCGATCAACTCTCCGGGCGGCTCGCCGACGCAGTCGCGTATGCTGCACGATCGCATCCGCGCTTTAAGCAAAGAGCACAAAGTGCCGGTGCTGTCCTATATCGAAGATGTGGGCGCCTCGGGCGGCTACATGATCGCGCTCAGCGGTGATGAAATCTTCGCAGACCCTTATGCCATTGTGGGGTCGATCGGCGTGATCTCGGCTGGCTTCGGCTTTCCAGAGGCCATCGACAAGCTGGGCGTTGAGCGTCGTGTGTATACGGCCGGCGAGAATAAGAGCCAGCTCGATCCGTTCCGGCCAGAAGATCCCGAACAGGTCGCTCGACTCAGCGAAATCCTGTCAAAGCTGCACACGCTTTTCATTGAGATGGTGAAGCGCCGGCGTGGCGCGCGGCTCAAGGGCGAGGAAAAGGACGTTTTCAGCGGTCAATTCTGGGTGGCCGGAGACGCCGTCGAGCTCGGCTTGATCGACGGGACAGGCGATTTGCGGGCGTTGCTGCAAGCCAGGTTCGGCAAAGAGGTGAAACTCAAGCGTTTCGATGCGGATCGTCGCCCAGGCATCCTGAAATTGCTCGGCGCCTCGCACATTCCCTCGCAAATTGTTGATCCCGACGCGATGATCGCAGCGATGGAAGAGCGGGCGGTATGGGCGCGCTACGGCCAATAGAGATGAAAAGATGATAGGAATGGCAGAGGCTTGCAGCTCGCGACTATTCGCAAAAATTTTGCTGTGGTAGATCCCCGCCATGAGCGCGATTGCAACATTGATGGCGACAGCGGCCATCACAGTCGGCACGGTGGCGGCCCTTCGAGCCCTTAAGCAGCGCGGACGCGTGATAAATATGCGCGCGCGAGCCGCTGAAAAACGGGCGCACGCGCCGATTGATTTAGAGGCTGAGGATTCAGGCGGGATCTGGCGTGTGCCAGGGGACGCGGCCTCGCCAAAGGGAGCAGGCGAGTAGATAGATTAGCCTCTGTTGGGGGATGTGCGCGAATTTCCTTGCCATCAGCTAGTGGTTGAGCGAGACGAGCGAACTTATCTATGGCAGAAGGTCGTTCTTCGGCGGCTGCAACATCGCGGAATAACATCAATAAGAAGCACGCGTTTTGGAGTAAAATGTCTTCGCTTGACAAAGTCGGCCAGGCCTCGAAGCCAGCGACCGCCGCCATCGCCTTCATCGATGTGGAGGCCTCTGGCCTCGGGCCAAACTCGTGGCCGATCGAAGTTGGCTGGACCTTCATGACCGGCAATCCCCGGTCAACGCTCATCAAACCAGCCGATAAATGGAGCATGACGTCGTGGGAGAAGTCGGCGGAGAACCTGCACGGGATCTCGCCGGTCGAACTGGTGACCGAGGGTCGTTCGCCCCTTGATGTCGCCTTGATCCTGAACGCCAGCCTCGGCGATGCGCATGTTTATTCCGATGCGCCCGACTATGACAGCTTCTGGCTGTTCCGGCTCTACGATGCGGCGGGGGTGAAGCCGAATTATCGTCTCCACGATTTAGGCGATCTCTTGCGGCCAATCTGGAAGGGCGAAGCGCGCGATCTCGTGGCCCAGGCCTCGATGACTCATCCGCATACTCATCGAACTACCGATGACGTCCTCCATCTCAAAAAGATGTACGAAATCGCCCTTGCGAGCGCGGACCCAAGCTGAGCCTCGCCTGGATATTGCATCGTTGCGCATTGATAAGCGGACATGAGGTTTGACCGTAGGGGTTGGCCTGCTAGACCGCCGCGACAACCGATCCATTATTTTGACCCAACCAGGTGACCAAATGAGTGAGACCCCTGCATCGGCCGCGCCGCAACTTGAAGGAACGATGTTCCTCTTCACCAAGCCGGCGCTGTTAAACAAAGAAAACCACAGCCAACTCGGTGTCTCCCGTCCGGACCGCCCATTCTCGTTTGCTGAAAAAGTGCGCGCGATCCCGCTGACGCTTTCGGAAATCCCTGCGGCCAGCAAGAATTACCCGATCATCTTCTCAGACCTCGAAAACCCTGTGCCTTTGGCCGTGGTCGGGCTCGTCGATGATCTGAACTTGTTTGTGGGCGAAGATGGGGAATGGGAGCAAAATGCCTACATCCCTGGTTACCTGCGCCGGTATCCCTTCGCGCTTGCCAGCGACAAGCAATCCGATCCGAACAACCCGCGCATGGCGATGATCGTCGATGAGGCTTATCCAGGCGTGCACGAAGGTGGCGATTTGCCGTTCTTCGAAAATGGTGAGCCAAGCGAAGCGATGCAGCAGGCCATGGAGTATTGCCAGACCTATGAGCGCGACCGCATGATGACGCTGCAATTCGCGCAAGCCATCAAACCTTACGGTCTGCTGACGGAGCAATTGGCGCAATTCACGCCAGAGGGCGCTGAGCAACCGCAGCCATTCGCAAAATATGTCGGTACGGATGAATCGAAGCTGACCGCGCTGCCCGATGACAAGTTCTTGGAAATGCGGAAGTCGAACATCCTGCCGCTGATCCATATGCAATTGTCATCGATGAGCAATTGGCGCCTGTTGATGGAGCGCCGTGCACGGCGTTTCGATCTCCGCGGCATGGACGTTTTGAAGCCAATTTCGACGAATTGATCATCCGATCAGCGATAAGAATTTGAGGGCCTCGCGTTTCGGCGCGAGGCCTTTTCTCGTTCTGTGCATCTGTTTGCGCCTGTCCTCTCGCCGTCTCCGCCACACGCGCCTAAGCTGGGTGGCAAGTGAAGAAAAAGGAGGCGACGCCCATGGCGAAAGAAGTTGCGATCATCACTGGCGGGGCCACGGGCATTGGCGCCGCGGTGGTGCGGCGGTTGGCGGCGAAGGGGGTCTGTTGCGTGATCAACTACGCGCACAGCAAAGACGCGGCCGAGGCGCTCGCCGATGAGGTGGGCAGTGACGCCATCGCTGTCAAAGCTGACGTGACCGACGACGATGCGGCCACGCAATTGGCGTCCGTCGCCGTGCAGCGGTTTGGCCGGATCGATTACCTCATCAACAATGCGGGCAAGACGAAGCATATGGCGCACGAAGATCTCGATGGTCTGAGTGCCGAGGATTTTATCGATATCTACCGGCTGAACACCGTCGCGGCATTCCAAGTCACGCGCTCTTGTGTGCCGGCGATGCGAGAAGGGCCCGCCAGCGCCGTGGTCAATGTTGCGTCCGTTGCGGGCGTCTTCGGCAATGGCTCCTCAATTGCTTATGCCGCTTCGAAGGGCGCGCTGGCGACGATGACGAAATCCCTCGCGCGCGTGCTGGCGCCAGAGATACGGGTCAACGCGGTGGCACCGGGCTACGTCGGCACCGGTTGGTTTGAAAAATTGATGGGGGCGGATGGTCTTCGGAAGATGAATGACCGGATCGCGGCCACCGTGCCCATGGGCTTCGCCGCCGATGCAGATGCCATCGCCGGGCCCATCGTCGATATGCTCGACCCGGCGTGGAAGACCATGACCGGTGAGGTGGTCCTGCTGGATGCCGGTGCGCATCTCGATGTCGGGCTCTCGCGTCGGCCTGGGAAGAAACTGTAATTCGACCACGAAAAAGCCCCAGGCGGATGATCCGTCTGGGGCCTCATTATTCCGTGCGGAAAAGCTTAGAGCTTTTCTTGCAGTTCCGGCAGCGCGGAGAAGAGGTCTGCTACGAGACCATAGTCCGCCACGTCGAAGATCGGTGCTTCTTCGTCTTTATTGATCGCCACAATGATCTTCGAGTCTTTCATCCCCGCCAAGTGCTGGATGGCGCCCGAAATGCCGACAGCGATGTAAAGCTCAGGGGCGACGACCTTACCGGTTTGGCCGACCTGGAAGTCGTTGGGCATGTAGCCCGCATCGACGGCGGCGCGCGACGCGCCAACCGCGGCGCCGAGCTTGTCCGCCACCGGATAGATGTACTTCTCGAAGTTCTCGCTAGAGGCGAGGGCACGACCACCGGAGATGACGATTTTCGCGCCTTGCAGCTCTGGGCGGTCCGATTTGGTCAGCTCTTCGCCGACGAATTCGGAGATCCCCGGGAATTCTGCGGCGCCAATCGTTTCGACTGAGGCCGAGCCCGACATCTCTGGCGCGTCAAACGCGGTAGGCTGAACTGTGATGACTTTCTTACCATCGGTCGATTGCACGGTGGCAATCGCGTTACCGGCATAGATCGGACGCTCGAACGTGTCGGGCCCTTCAACGCCGGTGATGGCCGAAATCTGCATCACGTCGAGCAGAGCAGCGACGCGCGGCATGAAGTTGCGGCCATTGGTGCCCGCAGGTGCCAAGATGGCGTCATAGTCGCCGGCTTGCGCGACGATCAGCGTCGACATCGGCTCGGCGAGTTGCTTCGCGTAGTGTGCAT
>CAYFHK010000150.1:0-5694 GCA_964342585.1 uncultured Caulobacterales bacterium
GACCTCGATGGGACGCACCTCGCCGCTCTCTGCCATTTCATGCGCGATCAGTGGCTCGCTCGTCCCCTCCAATGCGCGCTCGAGCCACAGGCGCCACGCAAAGGGTTCACCGCTTTCAAGGCGCTGACTTTCAAGCTCGGGCGGCAAAGGCCCACCGCGATAAGGCGCACTGGGGGCACCGTGGGGGGCGTCCATCGCGTCGGCCAATTCGCGCCGCGTTTTGAAGCATCGATAGACGAGCCGTTCGTCGATCAGCTGTTGAAGCCTTTGTTCGTAAAGAGCGGTCCGTTCAGACTGTCGCCACAGCGGCGGATCATAGCTGAGACCCAGCCAGCGAAGATCCTCGATAATGCCGGCGTCAAATTCGGGCCGGCACCGCGTGTGGTCGATGTCTTCTATCCGCAACAGCATCTTGCCGCCCGCTGCGCGCGCCGCCGCATCGACCATCATCGCCGAATAGGCATGCCCCAAATGGAGCCGGCCGGTGGGCGAGGGCGCAAATCGCGTGATGAAGGACATGCTCGCTTATGGCGCGTCTCGGCAGCGATTTCACGTCGTTGCAAGCATTCTGGCCTAAGCTTTGCGTGGCGAGGGCTATGGTCCGCGGAAAACCCGCGTCGCTGTGTGGAGTGAGAGAGCCGTCTGATGTTCGAGAAGACCGAAATTCGGCCAACCAAACACAAATGCCTCGTCAAACTGATCCTTGCGAATAATGAGCAGGTGGAGGGCTATGTCTTCCTCGCGCGCGGTGAGCGATTGGCGGATTTATTGAACGATCAGCGCGCGTTCTTGCCCGTTCAGCACGACGACGACAGCGTCGCCGTTGTCGCAAAATCAAGCATCACTTCAGCCCACGCGCTGGAAGAGGCGCCGATTACTTCCGCCGACCCTTATGCGATCCTGCGCGTTGAGCCGACCGCGTCAAACGAGGAGGTGCGGGCTGCCTGGATGCGTCGGCTGAAAGCCAGCCATCCTGACCGGCTGGCATCGCTCAATTTGGATCAAGAGATCGTGCGCGCCGCGCGCCGGGTCTCACAACAAATCAACGCCGCCTATGACGCGATCTCACGGCAACGGCGCGATGCGAACAAGACCGCCAAGGCGAGTTAGACTTCGCGCGCTACACCAGGACGGCGTCTGCGCTGTCCCCATACAGAATATCATTTCCCCCATCGCCAAATAATAAGTCATTCCCGGCGCCGCCGATCAACATATCGGCATCGCCGCCGCCGATGAGCGTATCATTGCCCCCGGCGCCATCCAAAACGTCAGGCCCATCACCGCCTTCGATTTGATGGCTCAGATCGGCATTCGTCACAAAGCTGGTTGGTGCTTCATAGTCCGCAAACAGAATGAGATAGTCGACAAGGCTCGTGCCAAAGGCGTCAGCGGGATCCACGAAGCCGCCGCTTTCGATGAAGTCGATCAGGCCGCCGGTGCCCGCCAGGTGTGAGGCGGCGATCATCCCCGTGACGGTAAGGGGAACGCCGTTAAGCGTTTGCCCGGCGAAGAATTCGATGTCGAAGAAGCGGGCACGATTCCATAACAGCTCAAACCAATCCGTCGCCGCGGCATCCTGCGCGGAGGGCGAGCCGAGAAAGCTTGAAACGCTGGTGACGCCGTACTTGCCGGTGAAAGTGCCGTCATACTGATTGTTGAAGGGCTGACCGTCATTGCTGACCACGCCGAGATCGACCAGGGCCGCTTCGCCGAACTGATAGGCGCCCAAGAAGCCAAAGCTGTTAACCACGCCATAGTCGCCGCCGGACTCACGTGCCCGCACGGCCGCGAAGAAATCAGCGTAGGATCCAGTCGACATAGACAAAGCCTACCACATCTCGATGGCGACTGTCTGCGTAGGGCGCATGACGACTTAGCGAGGTTTACGCGCCCGCGCCGCCCACGGTGAGGCGATCCACCTTGAGGCTTGGTTGGCCGACGCCGACAGGCACGCCTTGGCCCGCTTTGCCGCAAACACCGATGCCCGGGTCGAGCGCAAAGTCATTGCCGATCATCGAGACGTGCTTGAGCACGGTCGGACCATCACCGATGAGCGCGGCGTTTTTAATCGGGTGAACGATCTTGCCGTCCTTCACGCGATAGGCCTCGGTGCAGTTAAAGACGAATTTGCCGCTGGTGATGTCCACTTGGCCGCCCGCGAAATTGACGGCGTAGATGCCGTCTTTCACGCTTTCGATCAGCTCGTCTTTCGTCTTATCACCGCCCAGCATGAATGTGTTGGTCATGCGCGGCATGGGCGCGTGTTGAAAACTCTCGCGACGGCCATTTCCGGTGGGGGCAACGCCCATCAGCCGGGCATTGAGCCTGTCCTGCATGAAGCCTTTCAAGACACCGTCCTCGATCAGCGTGGTGCGCGAGGTGGGGGTGCCTTCGTCATCAACCGTGAGCGAGCCGCGACGTCCCTCAATCGTGCCATCGTCGATGACCGTGACGCCATCGGCGGCGACTTTTTGGCCGAGCAGCCCAGCGAAAGCGGAGGTCTTCTTGCGGTTGAAGTCACCCTCCAGACCGTGGCCTACCGCCTCATGCAGCAACACACCCGTCCAGCCTGAGCCGAGCACGACCTCCATCTCGCCGGCCGGGGCGGGCTGCGCCTCCAAATTCACCAGCGCCATCCGATACGCCTCGTCGACCTGCGCCTTCCAAAAGTCCGGCGCCATGATGCGTTCATAGGTCTCCCGGCCGCCGGCACCGGTGCTGCCGCTTTCTTGGCGATCGCCTTCGCCCACGGTCACTGAGACATTCAGACGAACGAGAGGACGAACATCGCGCACGATCAAGCCGCCGGGGCGCATGATCTCAACGATCGTCCATTCGCCCGATAGTGAGGCCGAAACTTGCCGAACTCTTTTGTCAAGTTTCCGCGCGTACTCGTTGATTTCGTTCAGTAATTTGGTCTTTTGATCGAACGGCACCTCATCCAAGGGATTGGCGCTCGTATATAAAGAACGATTGGTCCCGACGGGGCCATCGGCCAGGGTGCCACCTTTGCCGGTCTTCACCGCCTGCACCGATTGCGCGGCGCGTTTGAGGGCCGCTTCTGAGATTTCCGACGCATGGGCGTAAGCGGTGGTTTCGCCGAGGACAGCGCGCACGCCGAAGCCTTGGCTCACATCATAGCTGGCCGTTTTTAGGCGCCCATCGTCGAATATAAAGGCCTCCGACTGCGCGTATTCTAGGAACAATTCGCCATCATCGGCGCCATGCAACGCGTCGTCGATGATCGACTGTGTGCGGGTGGGATCGAGGTCGGTGCGGTCAAAGAAAGGTGAAGCCATAATCCAACATAGAGAGCGCTTTCGCCCTAAGATAGGGTGAGCCCTCTGACCGCGGGCATTCCGCCGCGCTTTTTTTGCGAAGATGCGGCGTTGCACACAGTTGATGCGCTGCGCCATACGGCGCATAAGCCCTTTCGAACAGATGACGCTTAGGCAAGATCTCAGGATGAAAAAGCTTTTCGCGGCGGCGACGACCGCCTTGATTGGATTGGCCGCATCGACGGCTGCACTCGCACAAGGGACGCCCGGAGAGGACGTGCCTGTTGATGGGAAATGGACGTTGCGCGATGCGGCCACGCCGATGGCGGAGGAAGTGCACGTTTTCCATAACCTGGTGATGGTCCCGGTCATGGTGGGCATCAGCGTGTTCGTGCTGGCGCTGCTGGTCTGGGTGGCCATTCGCTATAACAAGCGCGCCAACCCGGTGCCGAAGAAGTTTAGCCACAACACGGCGATCGAAGTCGTCTGGACGCTCGTGCCGGTGTTGATCCTCCTATATATCGCGCTCTTCTCGTTCGATCTGCTGTTCCTCGAAGATAAAATGCCAGATGCGCAAGTGGCCGAGTACGCTGCCGGGACGGAGCGCTTGGCATTCCCGAACGAGTTTCCTGATTCGCGGAAAGTCGCGCGAAACAGCCATCTTGAAGTCGAGCTCGTGAACGAGACGACGGGCGCGGCCATGATGCTTAGCGCGGCCGACGACTATGAGGTCGAAGGGTTTGGCGAAGAAGAGCTTGTGATCACGCTTGCCGAGCCTGTTCCCGCTGGCAGCCGCTTGCGCGTGACCGGCGGACGCAGCCGGATTGGGAAGAAGCCGTATCTGGGTCTCTTCGGCGAAGATGAGTCGCAAATCATTCCCGCGCCCACGGTGACGATCAAAGCCACCGGCTTCCAATGGGGTTGGACCTATAGTTACCCGGATTTTGGTGACTTCGAATTCGATTCGCTGATCGCGCCGGCGGATCAAGTGCCCTCTCATCTCTACCGACTGGCAACGACGAATGACGTCGTCGTCCCGGCGGGTGAGACGATTCGCGTGGTGACGACCGCCCGTGACGTGATCCACTCTTGGGCCATGCCTGCCTTCGCGATCAAAATCGACTCGATCCCCGGCCGTTTGAACGAAACCTGGTTCTATACGGAAAAAGAGGGGACCTATTACGGCCAATGCTCAGAGATTTGCGGCATCGACCATGCCTTTATGCCGATTTCGGTGCGCGTTGTGTCGCGGCCTGAATTCGAAGCTTGGGTCGACGAGCAACGGGATCTGAACGGTCTCGAGCCAGTCTTTGGCGGCGATCAGCAAGTGGCAGCCCTTGGCGCCACTGAAGCGGCCACCACGAATTAAGGGAAACTTGATGATGACGACTGCAACGGAAACTGCAACGGTCACGCATCACGATGATGCCCATGACCATAAGCCGTCCTTCTTCGTGCGGTGGTTCTTTTCCACCAACCACAAAGATATCGGCATCCTTTATCTGATCTTCGCGATTTTCGCGGGCGTTGTTGGCGGGGGCATGTCCGGTCTGATGCGGGCTGAGCTTGCCGATCCAGGCGTGACCGTGCTGACCGAGTTCACCAGCGAGACAAAGCTCGTTGCGCCAGTGGATGGGGCCTGCCCTGCAGGTGCCACGGTGTCTGGGGACATGTGCGAAGTGGCGCGGACGGACACTGAGCGCGCGACCTCTGCGAAGAACTTCTACAACGTGCTGATCACCTATCACGGCCTGATCATGATCTTCTTCTTGGTCATGCCAGCGTTGATTGGCGGGTTCGGGAACTTCTTTGTGCCGATCATGATCGGTGCGCCAGACATGGCGTTCCCCCGAATGAACAACATTTCGTTCTGGCTTTATGTCGCGTCAGGGACGTTGTTGATGCTGTCACTCCTCGCACCGTCTTACGGGGCTGAGCTTGGCTATGGCGGGGGCTGGGTGCTCTATCCGCCGCTGTCGACCTCGACCACGGGGCCCGCGATGGACCTCTTGATCGTGTCCCTTCACTTGGCGGGCGTCAGCTCGATCCTTGGGGCGATCAACTTCATCACCACCATCTTCAACATGCGTGCGCCGGGCATGACCCTGCACAAAATGCCGCTCTTTGCTTGGGCGGTCTTGGTCACGGCCTTCTTGCTCGTGCTCTCACTGCCGGTCTTGGCAGGGGCGATCACCATGCTGCTGACGGACCGGTTGTTCGACACGGCCTTCTTTGATGCCGCCCGCGGCGGTGACCCCGTGCTCTACCAGCACTTGTTCTGGTTCTTCGGGCACCCAGAGGTCTACATTCTGATCCTGCCGGCCTTCGGCATCATCAGCCACATCGTGGCGACCTTCTCGAAAAAGCCGGTCTTCGGCTATCTCGGCATGGCCTATGCCATGGTGGCGATCGGGTT
>CAYFHK010000151.1:0-5692 GCA_964342585.1 uncultured Caulobacterales bacterium
AGCCATGCCGCACAAGCGCAACCCGGTCTTGACGGAAAACCTCACCGGCCTTGCGCGGCTCGTGCGCATGGCGGTCATTCCTGCGATGGAGAACGTCGCCCTCTGGCATGAACGCGACATCAGCCATTCATCCGTAGAGCGCGGGATCGGCCCCGATAGCACCATCCACCTCGATTTTGCGCTGCATCGCCTGGCGGGCGTCGTCGAAAACCTCACCGTTTATGAGGATGCAATGCAGGCCAATCTGGACATGCTCGGTGGGCTCGTGAACTCACAACGGGTGTTGCTAGCGCTGACCCAGGCAGGGGTGAGCCGGGAAGACGCCTACACCCTCGTCCAGCGTAACGCCATGAAGGTGTGGGCCGAACGCAAACCCTTGATCCACTTCCTGAAAAGTGATCCGGATGTGACCGCCGCACTTAGCGATGCCCAGCTCGAAGAGCTTTTCGACATGGGCTACCATACGAAGCGCGTCGATCTCATCTTCGACCGCGTGTTCGGCGCTCACTGAGGCACCTATGGATGACGGCTATTGCGCCGTCATCCCCCCATCGATCCGGAACTCCGACCCGGTCACGAAGGCCGACTCATCAGAGGCCAGATAAAGCACCATCTCGGCCACTTCATGCGGTTCGCCGAGGCGCCGCATGGGGATGTGCTGCCACAGAGCCGCCTCACCCTCTTCTCGGGTGGGTTTCATGTTGACGAGCTGATCGATGATCGGCGTCTTGATGAAGACGGGGTGCACGGAGTTACAGCGGATCGGATAATTCGACCGGGCGCAGTGCAGGGCAATCGACTTCGACATCATCGCCACGCCTGCCTTTGCCGCGTTATACGCGACAAGGTTCGCATCGGCGATCAGTCCAGCGACTGAGGAAATCACGACGATTGATCCGGGGCCGCTCTTTTTCATCGCCGGCAGCGCCGCTTGCGTGCCCATGAACACCGAGTCACAGTCGATTGCCATGACGTTGCGATAATTCTCGAGCGTCTCTTGCTCGATATTGCCGAAACTGCCGATGCCCGCGTTGTGGATGAGCGTATTGAGCCCGCCGAGCGTGGCTTCTGTGCGCGCGATGACCGATTTCCACGCTTCAGGGTCGGTCACATCGTGGGTCAGCCCAGCCTTTGCCCCCAACTCCTCGGCCGCTTGCGCAACCTTGTCGCTTTGGATGTCACTGAGGACGACTTCTGCGCCTTCTTCGATAAACCGCTTCGCGAATGCATAGCCGAGGCCCTGGGCCCCACCGGTGATTAGGGCCTTTTTGCCCTCCATACGACCTGCCATTATTTGCTGCCTTTCATCGCGTTCATCGCTTCTTCAAGCTTGGCGCGCATTTGCTCACGGATTTGCTCATCGGTGATTTTTTCACGCGACTCGTTCAGGTCTGTGCGCAGTTTTCGGAAAACATCCTCGTCGCCCGCTTCTTCCATATCGGCGCGCGCGACGGATTTCGCGTAGGTTTCCGCCTCATCGCCTGAAAGCCCCAATTTCTCTGCGGCCCAAAGCCCGACCAGCTTGTTGCGGCGCGCTTCCACTTTGAATTTAAGCTCGGCGTTATGGGCAAACTCTGCCTCAAAGCGTTTCTCGCGATCGTCAAAACTTGTCATGGGAGCCTCCTAAACTCACGGTTGGGGTCTGTTTTAGGCTTGTCGCCCCGCGCTGCAAACGCTTTGAAAAGGTCTCGCGGTCATGCTACCGCCAACGCTCATCCTGCTGGCGCCCCGCGCATCTCGCCTTTGCGCGCCAGCCGGTGGTTTGAAGGAAATCAGATGGCGCGTGGGAAACCGATCTACGAAGGTAAAGCGAAAATCCTCTATGAGGGGCCTGAGCCGGGCACGCTGATCCAATTCTTCAAGGACGACGCAACCGCCTTCAATGGCGAGAAACATGCCGTCCTCGAAGGAAAAGGTGTACTGAACAATCGGATCTCAGAATTTCTGATGACCGGTCTTGAGCGCGTGGGCATCCCCACGCACTTCATCCGCCGCATCAATATGCGCGAGCAACTTATTCGCCATGTCGAGGTGGTCCCGCTTGAAGTCGTTGTGCGGAATGTGGCGGCTGGGTCTATCGCCAAGCGCTTAGGGCTGGAAGACGGCGAAGCGCTCCCAAGATCTGTGGTCGAATTTTATTATAAAGACGACAAGCTGAACGACCCGATGGTCTCTGAAGATCATATTACGGCGTTCAATTGGGCCACCCCGCAAGAGATCGACGACATGATGGCCTACGCTTTGCGCGTGAATGATTATCTGAGTGGAGTCTTTGCCGCCGTTGGGATCCGGTTGATCGATTTCAAACTCGAATTCGGTCGGCAATATGAAGGCGACATGGTTCGGCTCATCCTTGCCGACGAAATCAGCCCCGATAGCTGCCGGCTGTGGGACATGCTGACGAATGCGCGCATGGATAAAGACCGCTTCCGCCAAGATCTCGGCGGTGTCGTTGAGGGATATCGCGAAGTGGCGCGGCGGCTGGGGCTGCTGCGCGATGCCGATGAACGATCTGACACGAACGGCCCGGTTTTGGTCGCTTCAAACGATGGCAAGAATAAATGAAGGCACGCATCCACATTACACTGAAAAATGGCGTTCTTGACCCGCAAGGCAAAGCGATCGAAAGCGCGCTACACGGACTTGGCTTTGATGGCGCGCAGAACGTGCGCCAAGGCAAGCTGATCGAACTCGATCTAAACACGTCGAATGAAGAGGAAGCGCGGCGACTAGCGGATGAGATGTGCCGTAAGCTGCTCGCCAATCCTGTTATGGAAAGCTACTCCATTGACCTCGTCGCCTGAGGCACGAGCAACTGAGAGCCTCAATTTAGACGATGAGGCTGGGGGCGGGCTGTTTGACCCCAGCGCGCTGGCTGACCTCCTGAACGAATTTCCCCTGCGCCCCGCGCGCGTCCATCATAAACTCAATGCCGATGGATGGCTTAGCGTCCCGCGCCTCAGCCTCACCGCAGGGGCAATGCCGACGAGCCAGGTCACCGTGACGACGACGGAGGGCATTGTGGCAACAACGCCCGCTGCTCTGGCTGTCCAGCAATGGGCGAGCGGCGGCGTCTCTGTGCATTTGACCCGGCTCGAATTGATTCGTGACTACGCCCAGCCGTTTACGGAGGGGTTGCGCGTTTTTCGCCAGCTCTGCGGGTCTCTCACCGGCCCCACGGGCGATCCGAACATCGAGCTCGATTTGCTGGCACCTGGGAGCCAGGCGGTTTTGACGCCGTCGCCGCATCACCGTCTGTGGGTTCAATTCCGCGGGGCGGTCATAGCGGACGTGACCAACGCGATGGACAAATCCGCGACCCCGCTTCTTGGATGTGCCCTGAGCGAAACGGATGCGCTTTACGTGCCCCCGCTGACAGAGGCGGGGATCACCGCAGAAGACAGCACAGGCGCGCTCTGCCTCACATGGCAAAGTCCGTTTGCGGTCGATATTGCGGATGCCGCCGCGCTGCGTCACAGTTTTATGGGACGTTTCCTCGGAAAGGACGTGGCGCTCACCTCTGATCGCGTCCGCGGCCAAGCGAAGCTGTTCAGAGTACTGCAAAAATTCGCAAGCCCGCTGGTCTCAAGGCGGGAACCGCCCACCAGTGGGAATTAGAAGTTAAAGAAGCGGCGCTTCTTCTCTTCTTCCCCATCATCCGTGGCGGCCTCGGCTGTCTCAACAACATCCGCCAGCCCCCGGCGCGCAAACAGGCGATAGCTATCGCGGTACCAATCCGAGTCCGGATAGTTATAGCCAAGGGTCGCTGCGTGGCGACGCGCCTCTGGCACGATGCCAAGCTCAAGATAGGCCTCGACCATCCGGTGCAATGCCTCGGGCACGTGGCTCGTCGTTTCGTAGTTCTTCACCACCGTATTGAAGCGGTTCAGCGCCGCCACATGCTGATTGCGCCGAAGGTAATAGCGGCCCACCGCCATTTCCTTGCCGGCCAAGTGATCGCGGGTCAGGTCAAGCTTCAACCGCGCATCGCGTGAATATTCAGTGTCAGGATAACGCCGCACAACGTCTTGAAGAGCCGCCAATGCGTTTTCTGTGATTCCCTGATCGCGCCCCACATCGCGGATCCGCTCATAATGGTTCATCGCGCGGAGATAATAGGCATAATCCGCATCTTTATTGCCGGGGTGGATCGCCAAGAACCGGTCAATCGATGCGAGCGAGTCTTCATAGTCGTTGGTGAGGTACTGCGCGAAGGCCGTCATCAGCATCGCGCGGCGCGCCCATTCAGAATAGGGGTGCTGACGCTCCACCTCTTCGAAATAGAGAACGGCATCGGCGTAGCGCTTCTTCTCCAGCGCCATGGCCCCTTTGTCGTAAAGGATCTCCACCGGCTCTTCGACATAGGCGAAACGATCATCGTTTTGATCAGAGAAGGTCGAACAGGCACCCAATGCGAATGCAGTGCTCAACCATAAGATCAACAAACGCGGCATGCCCACCTCACCTTTGTGCCTCCCCAGTTGACCCAAGGGCGGCAAATTCTTTGTTCAGCGCAACCGGAACCGATCGCCCTTAAACCTTGTATTGAGCCCGCCCCGGCGGGTCAAACGCGCCGTGGGTCCGTTGGCCTATAAGTTTCCGTAAAACGATTTCGGCGCTTAGGCGGTGACGCGGCGTGCCTGGTCCAGCTCTTCACTCATCGTGGTGGATGCCAAAACGCGCTGTTCAACTGCCGTGCGCGCCCAGAGCGTGTTGAGCGCATGGCCAGGTTTATGTGCTGTGACCTTCGCCAAAAGCGGCGCGCCGAGCAGATAAAAATCGCCGATGAGGTCGAGCGCCTTATGGCGAACGAATTCGCCATCAAGCCGCAGCCCCTCTTCGTTCAGGATCTCGCCGTCGGAAACGACAATCGCGTTGTCGAGCGAGCCGCCAAGGGCCAAGCCCTGCGCGCGCATGGCTTCAACATCTTTCAAGTCGCAGAAGGTGCGCGCTGCGGCGATGGCGCTGCCGTAATTGCCGTCGGCCGCGTGGAAGCGAAGACGCTGCGTGCCAATCGCGGCATCAGCATACTCAACCGTGATGTCGAAATCGCCGCCAAGACGATCATCGTCATCGGCGAGCGGCACGGCTTCAATGTAGGAATCGCCTTTTTCAACGCGCAACGGCTTCGTGAGGCGCAACAGGCGACGCGATGCCGGGAGCGCCCGACGGCCCACCCGCTCAATCGCATCGACAAACGGCGCCGAGCTGCCATCCATGATCGGCACTTCCGGCCCATCAAGATCGACAATCGCGTGATCGATGCCGCAGCCGGCGAACGCCGACATGATGTGCTCAATGGTCGAAACGGTGACGCCGTGGCGGTTTGAAATTACCGTGCCGAGCGTCGTTGCCGACACATTCATTGGCGAGGCCGCGACCGTGATGCGCTCAAGACCTGAAGGCTGTGCGGCTGGGCCCGCATTGTCGAGGAGATCGCGACGGCGGAACAGAATACCCGTGCCGGCCGGCGCAGGCGAAAGCGTCATCCGCACAGGCCGACCTGAGTGCAGACCGATTCCCTCCACCGTCACGGAAGATTTCAACGTCCGCGCCGCATTGCGGTCTGCCATTGGTTCACGCCACTCCATCGTATACTCGCCCCATTGAGCCAAAATACGGCTCGTTCACGCCCTGCTTGTATCAAACTATGGGGTGCGAAGCGGTGAAGATGAAATAACGCTATGTTACG
>CAYFHK010000152.1:0-5662 GCA_964342585.1 uncultured Caulobacterales bacterium
CCGGCCGCATTCAACCAAGCCTCCCCGCGCCTTGTTGAGCTTGAGAATAAGAACCGTCTGCTTTTGGAGCGGCAAGCCGCCTTGTCCATCGAGAAGCTTGAGCGCGAATTTAACGCCAAGAACGAGCATGTGGTGCAAAACGCTCTCGCGGCGCTCGGTCTCTACCTTGGCGAGATTGACGGCTCTGTCGGTCCTGAAACACGCAACGCGATCAAACGCTTCCAATACACGCTCGTTGAGACTGACGACAGCTTGAGCCTCGAGGATAAGCGCGACATCCAAACCGGCACACTAACGGTGATGCAAAAGGTGGCGCTGATCGAGCGCGCTGCACGAGCGAACCACCCGCAGTCACAATACATCTACGGCATCATGCATGCCGAAGGCATTGGCCGGACAGTGGACGGGAAAGAGGCCGTGAAATGGCTGAAGAACTCAGCGAATTTTGGGTATCCGCTCGCGCACTTCGCGCTCGGCACATATTATCGCGATGGGATTTACGGTGACAATCCAGTGCGCCCAAGCAAGTCCGAAGCGTCTTTGCACTTCGGCCAGGCGGCAGCCCTTGGTTACGAGCCAGCGCAAAAAGAACTCGTCGAACTCAATTACGAGTTCAACTACATTCACGACTAAGGGAGAGGGGTACTTGTGATGTCTAAAGCCCTGAAAGCAAAAGTCCTCGGTATCGCCTCTGCGGTCGCCATCCCCTTAGCCGGGCTCGGCGTGGCACAGGCACAGAGCTTTGGCGGATTGCCAACGATCACACCGCAGGCACAGGCCGCACGCGAGCGTGCCGCAGCAGCAGCCAAGGCCCAGGCCGCGGTGAAACGTGAACTGCCCGGCTATGTGGTGGTCGACAAAAACGGCGTCCGCGAGACCCGGGGCAATCACGTCTACACGAAGATCCAAGATGCGGTCGACAATGTCGCCTGGGGCGGCGTCGTTGTTGTGCTGCCTGGTGTGTACGAAGAAAACGTGACGCTGAGCCGCTCCGTCAGCCTGCAAGGTGACCGCGGTAACGGCCAAGGTGTGGTGATCCAGCCGCCGCGCGAAAGCACGGAGCCATGCCTCAAATTTGAGCCCATTCAGCTCAACGACCATGCCTTGATCTCGAACATCACCTTCGCACCAGGCAATCGTCTCCAACCTCCTCAGCCGAAGAAGGACGAGGACAAGGCGCTTGCTGAAGCCACGATGACGGAAGGCGACTACAGCAAATACGCCTACGGCTTCACCAACAGCACCGATGCAGCGATCGCGAATGCAAGCAGCGTCACGCCCTGCATCGACGTTAAGCGCGGCGTCTTCACGATGATCGAATCGGTCGTTGACGGCGGCGGCATGCACCGTGGCGACCTGATCCGCATCTCGGGGGGCACGGCTCTTCTTGAGAAAAACAAAGTGACCGGCGGCCGTCGCGGTATCGCCGTGGATCAAAACCACGAGCTGTGGCACCGGACGATGCTGGTGGACAACATTATCTCCGACAACCTTGTCGAAGGGGTGCACCTCGCTGGCGTTTCCAACGTGTTGGCCACGGGGAACCTGATCAACGCCAACCGCGGTCGTGGGCTCGTCTACAATGGTCGTGGTGCAGCAACTTTGGTCGGCAATAAGATCCTGAACAATGCCAGCCATGGCGTGTTGCTCGATCGTGATGCGCGTCAGGTGCTCGTCCGCCTCAACCAAATCTGGGCGAACAAGGGCGATGGCATCAAGGTGCGCAGCTCTGGCGGCCTGATCGAAGACAATGACATCGACGGCAATGAGGGTCTCGAGATTTCGACCATTGGTCACCTCGATACGATCCCAACCATCATCAATGACGTGAAAGCCAACGAGAAATCGCCGAAGCGCGGTGGCTGGAGCGTCGGCACCGGTTGGTCGAACGACCGTCGTCGCTAATCGCTGCGAGCCGTTGGCAGCTCACCCTGCCGGTCGATCACAGCTGATAGAACTATAAAGAGCCCGCGGGGGATGTCCTCCGCGGGCTTTTTTCTGTTGGTTGGTCATCCTTCACCGCAGCCTCGGACGACGTGATGTGTCCGTCGTTGCGTTGCTTCCAGACTCAGCTGCAGCCCGGGGATCGCTTCGACCATCAAGAATGGGCCAGGGCATCTCTGCCCTGGCCCTTATTCAGTTCGAGTTGGATTATCGCGAAGCGGCGCTTAGGCCGCGCCGCCACCCAAGGCTTCTTGCGGATCGATCCGCACACCGACGCCCATGGTCGAGCTCAAGGCCACCTTCTTGATATACGTGCCCTTGGCACCAGACGGCTTCGCCTTGTTCACCGCATCGACAAACGCGCGAACATTCTCTTCAAGCTTTTGCTGATCGAAGCTCGCTTTGCCGACGCCTGCGTGGATGATGCCGGTTTTGTCGACGCGGAACTGCACCGCCCCGCCTTTGGCATCCTCAATCGCTTTGGTCACATTCGGTGTGACCGTTCCCACCTTTGGGTTCGGCATCAGACCGCGCGGGCCCAGCTGTTTCCCCAACCGGCCGACGAGCGGCATCATATCCGGCGTGGCAATGACGCGATCGAAATCCATCTCGCCATTCTGAACTTTCTCGACGAGGTCTTCCGCCCCGACGATATCAGCCCCAGCGGCGCGCGCTTCATCGGCTTTATCGTCCTTGGCGAAAACCGCCACGCGGACAGAGCGGCCCGTGCCGTTCGGCAAGGAAACCACGCCGCGCACCATTTGGTCAGCGTGACGCGGATCGACACCGAGATTCATCGCGATTTCGATCGTCTCATCAAATTTGGCCGTGGCCCGTTGCTTCACCGCGGAAACGGCGTCGGCCACGCTGTGCGGGGTCAACCGATCAATACCTTCGTTGATCGCTTGCTGACGCTTAGGAAGTTTCTTCGCCATGCGCTCAGCCCTCCACCTTCAGGCCCATCGCGCGGGCCGAACCTTCGATAATCTTCGTTGCCGCATCGAGATCGTTGGCGTTGAGATCTTTCATCTTCGCCTCGGCAATCTCGCGCAGCTGCGCCGTCGTTACGGTGCCGGCCACGTCGCGACCGGGCGCCTGACCGCCCTTTTGGAGCTTCGCGGCCTTTTTCAGGAAGTAAGACGCCGGTGGCGTCTTCGTTTCGAAGGTGAACGACTTATCGGAGAAGATGGTGATCACCGTGGGGATCGGCATCCCCTTCTCCATCTCCTGCGTTGCGGCGTTAAACGCCTTGCAGAATTCCATAATGTTGAGCCCGCGTTGACCCAGTGCTGGGCCAATCGGCGGCGATGGGTTCGCCGCACCGGCGGGCACCTGAAGCTTCAGGTAGCCGCTGATTTTTTTTGCCATGATAACCTTCCAAATTGGGTTGAAGGGGCGTGGTGCGGGTGGCGCCCTCCCACGCGAAAGTCGAGCGTCTAACGGAGAGACGGGCTTGGCGCAAGCGCTGCTGTTACTCGGCGGGAACCGCGGCGCGGCCTGGCGTCGTCATCGGATCGCCGGACAGATCATCGGTGCCCGCCCACTTGTCCCACCAGCGGAAATAGAGGCCGTAATTTCGGCTGAACCGCGTGTGATGCAGATTGTGATGCCGCGCCGTGATCAGGTGCCGGCCAATCGGCCCATCGAGAAATCGCTGGGGCAGTCCCTCCCATCCAGTGTGGTTGGTCACCGATGTGATCGTCATGAACATCAACAGCGCCAATAATACACCAAGATGGATCGGCATAACGAAAGCGAGCAACGGGATGAGCGGCGCGGACACGATCGCCTCCCAGGGGTGGAAGCAAAACGCCGCCCAAGGCGTCGGCTGTTTTGACATATGGTGTGTGCGATGCATCGCCGGATAAAGCCGAGGATGATGCATCATCCGATGCGTCCAATAAAAATACGTATCGTGAAGAAAGAGATAGACGAATAAGCTGAGCGGCAGATACAGCCACCCCCAAAGCCCACTCACCTCTGTGTAGATCGCCGTTCCACCAGCCTGCCAGGCAACAATCAATATGGTCGCCGGCAGCGCATAAATTAGTGAGACGCTGACCGAGGTCAGAATTTCACGGCGCATCGCCGTTGCGGTGGGCCGATGCCGTGTGAGCCACGCGCCGCCAACCTTGTTCGGCGAGCGTCGCCAGACAAGAAGATAGACAGCCCCCGCAACGAAAAAATACCGTGCCCAGATGATCCCCAGCATGCCGGCATAGCTGACGAGGAAAGGCAGAAGAGCAGCTTCATTCTGCATTGTCGAGGGCCTGGAATGGTTTGCTCAACACGTCTTTTTTGGCGTGCAGGCCTTCGGCCTTTTGTGCCAGCAGTCGATCGCGATCGCGTTCGCGGTATTCAGCGATGATTTCCGCGATGAGCTGGTCGCTAAAGCCCAACATGCCCAGCGCCTTTTGGGAAATCGTGATCGAGCTTTCGAACATCTCACGCACCACTACGTCTGCCTTGAGATCCATGATCTCAAGCTCATGGATCCGGTCGTAAACTCTCACCAGGATCCGAACATTCGGATAACGCTCGCGCAAGGCCGCAATAGCGGTTTTCAGGCGGTCTCGGGCACTCAATGAGAAGATAATCGCATCCACATCCTTGGCGCCCGCCTGGGTCAAAAAGCGGATGTCCGTTCCATCGCCGAAATAGACCTTTGTGCCGAATTGCGCCGCTAGCTCGATCCGCCGGGGGTCATTGTCGATGGCCGTGACAGCAACGCCGGAGCTCGTGAGCACCTGATTGACCAATTGCCCCACGCGACCGAACCCGACAATCAACACAGACCCATTTGGCACCTCTTCGCCCTCGACTGGCATCGCGCGGCCCTGCCCCTCGGTCAGTCGCGTCACGGCGATCACGATCGGCGGCGTGGCCATCATGGTCAGCGTGATGACGGCGGAAGCAAGACTGGCGAAATCCGACTCGAAAATCCCGCTGCCCGCCCCAAGGCTAAAGACGACAAAACCAAACTCGCCGCCCTGGCACAGAACCGCGGCCGTGCGCAGCGCCGTGCTGTGAGCGGAGCTGAACAATCGCGTGAGCCCGTAGAGCACCGCCATTTTAAAGGCGATCAATGCGACCGCGCCAAGCAGCACCACCCCCCAATTCGCCGCCACGACAGTCAGGCTGAGCTGCATGCCCACGCCGATGAAAAAGAGGCCCAGCAGCAACTCACGGAAGGGTTCGATATCGGCTTCGATCTGATGTCGAAACGCGCTCTCAGCCAAAACAACGCCTGCCAGGAACGCGCCGAGCGCCATGGAGAGGCCCACAAGATCCATGGTGATGGAGGTGATGGCCACAACGAACAGCGCGGCGGCGGTGAAAGCTTCGCGCGAGCCTGAAACCGCCACCAGTTTCAAAAACCGGTTGAGCAGCGTGCGGCCCAAAATGACAATCCCGAGGATCGCAGCGCCGGCATAAACAACTGTCCACGGATCAATGCCGACGCGCTCTTCGCCGCCATGCATATTGGTCGCAACAAACGGGATGGCCGCCAAGAGCGGGATCACCGCGAGATCTTGGAACAGCAGAACCGAGAAAGATTTGACGCCATGGGCCGTGTTCAGCTCACGGCGCTCCTGCAACAGGCTCAAAGCAAACGCCGTGGACGAACACGCCAACGCAAAACCAGCAATATAGGCGGGCCCAATTGGCAATTGGACAAAGCGGTCGAACCCAAAGCCGAGCGCCATTCCCGTTATCA
>CAYFHK010000153.1:0-5556 GCA_964342585.1 uncultured Caulobacterales bacterium
GCCGACTGGATGGCGATCAAGCCGATGAACTGCCCCGCGCACGTTCAGATTTTCAAGCAAGGCATCAAGTCGTATCGCGATCTGCCCATTCGGATGGCCGAATTCGGGTGCTGCCACCGAAACGAGCCGCATGGCGCGCTTCATGGCTTGATGCGTGTGCGTCAGTTCACCCAAGACGACGCACACATTTTCTGCCGCGAAGATCAAATCACGGACGAAACCGTCAAGTTTCTCGCGCTGTTTGAGCGCGTTTATCGCGACGTTGGCTTTGAAGACATCGCTTTCAAGATTGCGATGCGACCTGACGTGCGGGCTGGGTCTGATGAGGTCTGGGACCGCGCCGAAAGCATGCTTGAAGAAGCGTTTAAGCAAACCGGCCGGCCCTATGAAGTGCTGCCGGGCGAGGGCGCTTTTTACGGCCCCAAACTCGAATTCCACTTGCGCGACGCAATTGGGCGCACCTGGCAATGCGGCACCTTCCAACTCGATTACGTTCTGCCAGAACGTCTTGATGCGTCCTATATCGCCGAAGATGGCTCGCGGCAGCGACCTGTTATGTTGCACCGAGCCGTTTACGGATCGATGGAGCGTTTCATCGGTCTGGTGATCGAGAACTATGCCGGCCGCCTGCCCATGTGGCTGTCGCCGACCCAGATCGTGGTGGCGACGATCACCACGGATTGTAATGATTTTGCGGAAGAGGCGGTGGCCAAAATGCGCGCGGCCGGTCTGCGTGCTGAAACCGATCTGCGTAACGAGAAGATCAACTACAAGGTTCGTGAGCACTCGGATCAAAAAGTGCCCGCGATTGCCGTTGTGGGCGCGCGCGAAGCCGAAGAGCGGACGCTTTCGGTCCGCCGTTTGGGCTCGAAGGCGTCGACGGTCATGTCACTAGACGAGGCCATTGCGGCTTTTAAGGCCGAGGCGACGCCGCCGGATTTGCGGGAAGAGGCGTCGTAGCGGCGGCTGACCTCGATGTTCGTCAGAGCCACCACCTCTCTCGCGGCGCTTTTGTTGCCGATTGCGTTGGTGCTCTCACACCGCAATCTGCCGATTGCGATTTCGGTGCTGGCACTTGGCGGTCTTTTTCATCTGCACAAGACGCAGTTCATCCCCGCGGCAAAATGGGCGGCGATTTTTATCGGCTATGCAGCCATCACCTGTTTCTGGTCGCCCCATGACGATGCGGGGAATTGGCCGCTATACCTCTTAACGGTGATCCTTGTGCCGATGGGTTTGGCGGTGAGGCCCGCTGGTCGCGCGGCGGATACGCCGATCTTTTGGGCGATGGCGATTACGATCCTCCTTTTGGGGTTCGAAGCGGCCACGGGCGGGGCCTTGCGCGATTGGACGCCGCCTGTGGCCCGTGACGACAAGGATGACATTGCCACAGCCCGGGGGATCACCGAGGCGCTCGCCCTGGCGCCCGCGGTGCTTTTATACTTTTGGCAGCGTCGATCGGATCATCCGTGGGCGTGGGGCATGCTCGCCGCGTTGGCAGGTGCTTTGGTGCTTGCAAGCACAGCGTTTGGCATTTTCGCGAACACCTTGGCCCTGATGATGGGCGCAGTTGCAGCCATCTTTGCCTGGCGGTTTCCGCGCGCGACGCCCTTTGCCATTCTATGGTGCGCGATCGCGATCCTTTGGGCGATGCCGGTGCTGGCGTCACTCTTGCCGCCGCAAGAGGTGTTGCAGTCCCTCGAGGTGGGGCCTGCTAGTTGGCGCGCGCGGCTTGTGGCGTGGAAGGCGGTGGCAGAGGCGATCTACGATGACAGCTTTACGGCCTTTCTCTTCGGCCACGGCGTGGAAGGCACCCGCCATCTTGGCGAACGATTGGGCGAGATTAAGCTGCCAGGCGCCTATGCGCCGAACGCCGTGGTGCCGATCCATCCGCACAATGTATTTTTGCAGATCTGGTACGACTTAGGGGCCGTTGGCGTGCTTTTGGGGACTTGCGCTGTCCTGTCCTTGTGGCAGGCTCTCAATTCTGCTGCAGTGCAGCAGAGTGTAGTTGTCTGCGTTTCGGCGCTCTGCGCAGGCATGCTTGTCTTCTTAGGGGGAGACGCCAGCCTGTGGACGATATGGCGGGTGGCGGCACCGATTTTAGGGGCGTGGGGGATTTGGCGATTATCGATGGAAAAGGACGGCGAGTCGGGGAAACTCTAACCGTTCAGCACATTGCTCGTTAACCATCGCTGGGCTACGCCTTAGCCCGGGCGCCAAAAATAAGAGTTGAGGGACGCGCAAGGTGCGCATCGAGGAAGAAGAACGGCGACACTTTGCGATCGAGGGAGACCTTGGTGACGATGGCGTTTCATCGTCCGAGGCCGCGGTCAGCGTCATTATCGTCAGCTATTATACCGGGCCGCTCTTGTGGCGCAGCTTGGACGCCGCGCTCAGCCAAGAGGGTGTCCGCGATGTGATCCTGGTCGACAACGGCAACTGGCCCGCGACGCTCGCGTCGCTGGTCGATATGGCTGCGTTGGAGCCCAAGCTGAAACTGATCACCGGGCACGGCAATGTCGGCTTTGCGACAGCGTGCAATTTGGGGGCGAAGGCGGCCTCGGGTGAATATTTGCTGATCGCCAATCCAGACGCGATCTTACCGCGCGGATCCGTGACAGCCTTGTTGTCGGAGGGGCACGAGGTCGGGGGCGAGGCGCATTGGATGATCGGCGGTCGCCTGATCAATCCCGATGGGACGGAGCAAGCCGGCAGTCGTCGCGCGACGCTGACGCCTTGGCGGGCGCTCGTTGAAATGCTGCGCCTCGACAAGCTGGCGCCAAAGCACCCTTATTTTCGGCGGTTCAACCATCATCAGTCGCCTTGCCCAAAATCGACCATAAGTGTGCCAACGATTTCTGGCGCGTGTATGCTGCTGCCGCGCGAGTCCTTCGATACGATTGGCGGGATGGATGAGCGTTATTTCCTCCATGTTGAGGACATCGATTTTTGCCTCCGCTTCACGGAGGCGGGCGGCAAGGTGCTGTTCTGCCCCATGGTGGAAATCTTGCACATCAAGAGTTCGAGCCGCGCCAACCGTTTGCGCGTTGAGCGGCTGAAAGCGCAAAGCGTCACCCGTTATTTCCGCCGCCACTTCTCGAGCCAATACCCGGTGGGGTTTGTGTCGGTCGCAAGCGCGTTGGTCTGGGCATTGTTTTGCTTGCGCGCGGCAAAAACGACCGTGCTGAATGTCGTCTCTTTCATCGGGCTCAATCGACGCCTTGGCCTTCAAGGCGCCGTGCGCGCTGTTCGCGTCGCCCGCCGCGCCCGGGCACGATAAGAGACGCGATCAGCCCCGTAGATCACTACTCATTGGTCGGTGCATTTGGCGCGAATGGGTAATCTCCCGCGTCTTCTAGCGCGTCGCGCAAGGCGTCTTCGGTCCTGTGCGCTTCGGTGAGAAACCAACTGCGCATGGCCGGGGTGATAGCGCTTTCGGTGAGAAGCGACCGTTCCTCCGCGCTCGCCGTGAACGCCGCCAGATCCGCAATGTCCTGACCATCAAGCTGAATGACATAGCCGCGCTGCATCATCTGCAGGGCGGTCATGGCGCTCGCGCCGCGCCACATAGCTGCCGAGAAGGCCAGCGGATCGGCCATGCTATCGTTGCCATCACGGTCGAGCGCCGGTGCCGCCGTGCCGCCCACCCCGTTGACCTGGTGACAGATCACACATCCATTGGAGATGAAAAGAATGCGGCCGCGTCGGGCATTCGCTTCGGGTACGGCCAACTCGATAGGCGCAGGTGGCCGGGCCAAGGGACCATAATCTTCTTCGCTCGCAGCTGCCTCTTCAGGCATCATCGGCTCGGTTGCCGACACTTCATCGGCTTCCTCTGCACAACCGGCCGCTGCTGCCGCACTCAGGAGGACCGCCGCCGCGCGGTGCCATCTCGAATTTGTTCCGCTTCGCACCTTAGATTATCCCTTCCGACCACGCCGCATTGTGGGCTGGGTACGGGTTTCGACGCAATGATTGAGCGTCGCGAGAGGCGCAAAAATTGACCGGAAACGGCGGCGGCGCCGAGGGCGACTACTCTTTGTCGTCGCCTTTGGCTTTGGCCAATTCTTCGCGCAGGCGCTCCACCTCAGCGCGTAAAACGGACACATCGTCGGTGGGCGTGGCGTCATCGGGCATCCCGCCCTCTGGCGTCGCGAGGCCAAACATTTTCAGCCCCTGCTCAAAGAAGGCCATGTTCTTGCGCGCCGCATCCTCGAAAATGCGCATGCTGGATTGCGGGGCAGAAAACGCCTCCGACATCGACCGGCGCATGGCCTCCTGGTTCTTCCGAAAGGCGTTCATCGACATTTCGAGGTAAGACGGCACGAAGGACTGAAGGTTGTCCCCGTAAAGGCCGATCAACTGCCGGAGGAACGGCACAGGCAGCAAGTTCTGCCCTTTGTTCTCTTGCTCGAAGATGATCTGCGTGAGCACCGCGCGGGTCAGGTCTTCGCCAGACTTGGCATCGACAACATTAAACTCTTCGCCGTTCCGCACCATTTCCGCCAGATAATCGAGCGTGACGTATGAGCTGGTCGCCGTGTTATACAGACGCCGGTTCGCATACTTCTTGATGATGATCGGATCCGCGCCGGAATCTTCTTCCGTCATTTTTCGCGGCATGGTGTGCGCTCCGTTGTTGCGTCTTGGCGTGTCCTGATGTTCCAGATTACGCATTATGTTTAATTTCTCATTGCGGCAGATGGGCCATGGAGGTACCGCGAAAGGGGTGTAGCAGCCGGTACTTAACTGGCACGGGTAAAAATGCCCACCCCGCATTTCGCATCTGCTGCGGCATTGCAAGGAGACGCTCATGAGTGAAACGAATAATGTATTTATTGCTGCGGCTGCGCGGACCGCGATCGGCAGCTTTGGCGGCACGCTCGCGCCCGTTTCGGCGCCAGCCCTCGGCTCCACAGTGATTGGCGAAGCGTTGTCCCGCGCCGGTGTCACGGGTGAGGTCGTCGACGAAGTGATTATGGGCAATGTGCTGACGGCTGCGTTGGGTCAAAACCCGGCGCGTCAAGCGAGCCTGAATGCTGGCGTGCCAAAAGAGCGTCCTGCGATGACCATCAACCAGGTCTGCGGTTCAGGTCTTCGCGCTGCGATGATGGGGGCACAGATCATCAAGAATGGCGATGCCAATGTTGTTGTCGCCGGTGGCCAAGAAAACATGTCGGCCAGCCCGCACGCCTCGGTGATGCGCAATGGCACGAAGATGGGCCCTGTCTCTTTGGTTGACACAATGATCGTGGACGGACTTTGGGACGTCTTCAACGACTATCATATGGGTCAGACGGCTGAGAATCTCGCTGAGAAATATCAAATCTCACGTGCCGATCAGGACGCCTTCGCCGCGGCCAGCCAACAAAAAGCCGCGCATGCACGCGAGGCTGGGTATTTCGATGACGAGATCGTCTCTGTGACGATCAAAGGCCGCAAGGGTGATACTGTTTTCGATAAGGACGAATTCATCCGTGAGGGGACGACGGCTGATGGCTTGTCCGGCTTGAAGCCAGCATTCAAGCGCGATGGCGGCACGGTTACGGCAGG
>CAYFHK010000154.1:0-5462 GCA_964342585.1 uncultured Caulobacterales bacterium
GACCGCCCTCACGGGCGGCTTCGGCCAACGCTTTCACGCGGCCATGGAAAATGTACCCGCCGCGATCGAAGACCACATCCTCGACCCCAGCCTGCTTTGCGCGCTCGGCGATCAGCTCACCGACCTTTTGCGCCGCAGAGACATCCGAGCCTTTGGCACCGGACTCTTTGAAGCTTTTCTCCAAAGAGGATGCAGAGGCGAGCGTCTTGCCAGCGCGATCATCGATGATCTGCACCGAGATATTCTTCGCCGAACGGAACACCGACAGCCGCGGCTTGCCGTTCGATTTACGTGCCAAGGCGGCCCGGGTGCGTCCCGCACGGCGTTGGCGTTTGATTACACGATTGAATGCCATAGACAAAAACAAGAAAGTAACGACGCGTGCCGATTACTTCTTCTTGCCCTCCTTCCGGAAGATATATTCGCCTTCATACTTCACGCCTTTGCCTTTGTAGGGCTCTGGCGGTCGGAACCCACGGATCTTCGCCGCGACTTGACCGACAACTTGCCGATCACTGCCGGAGATTTCGATCTCCGTTGGTTTCGGGCATTTGATATCAACGCCTTCGGGCGGATCGAACTCGACATCATGACTGTAGCCAAGCGCGAGAACGAGCTGATTGCCCTTCATCTGCGCCCGGTAGCCAACGCCGACGAGCTCCAGCTTGCGGGTGAACCCGTTGCTAACGCCCTCGAACAAATTCGCCACCTGCGTCCGCGACATGCCCCACATGGCACGCGCATCTTGCGACTTGTCGATCGGCGTGACCTTCACACCCTCATCGCCCAACTCGACCATGCAAAGCTCGTTGACCACGAAGGTCCGCTCGCCTTTAGGGCCCTTTGCGCGCACCGTCTGGCCATCGACTTTGGCGTCGACACCCTTGGGCACGGGGACCGGTCTTTTACCAATACGTGACATGTCCGGCTCCCTTAATAGACGTGGCAGAGGACTTCGCCGCCGACATTATGCTCACGCGCCACGGCATCCGACATCACGCCCTTGGGCGTTGAGAGGATCGAAATACCCAGGCCGTTTTGCACCGGCACGATGTCCCTGACGGACGAATAAACACGGCGGCCCGGTTTTGACACGCGCTTGATCGACGAGATCACCGGTTCGCCATCGAAATATTTCAGCTCGATCTCGAGGTCGGCTTTGTTGTTTGGCCGCTCCACCCGCGTATAGCCGCGGATGAATCCTTCCGCTTGCAGAACATCGAGCACGCGCTGACGCAGCCTCGACGCAGGCGTCGACGTCTTCGTCATGCCGCGCATTTGCGCGTTGCGGATACGGGTGAGCATATCGCCAACAGGATCATTGACCGTCATTGCTGTCCCCTTACCAACTCGACTTCACAAGGCCCGGGATCTTGCCCAGCGAGCCAAGCTCCCGCAGCGCGATCCGTGACATCTTCAGCTTACGGTAATACCCGCGCGGCCGACCTGTGACTTCGCAACGATTCCGGATGCGGGTGCGCGATGCGTTCCGCGGCAATTCAGCGAGTTTCATCGCCGCCTTGAAGCGATCTTCAGGCGTCGAGTTCTCGTCTTGAACGATCGCTTTGAGCGATTGCCGTTTGTTGTCGTATTTTGCGGCAAGGCGGCGACGTTTCTTGTCCCGCTCGACCATAGCCTTTTTAGCCATACTTCTTTCAGCCTCCTAAGCCGGTTTCCATCCGTATCCGGACAGACCTAACCTTGGTTGTCCCCTACTTGCGGAAGGGGAAGTTAAACTCTTTCAGCAACGCCCGCGCTTCATCGTCCGTACGCGCCGTCGTCGCCACAATAATATCCATGCCGCGTTGGCCCTCGACTTTGTCATAGTCGATTTCTGGGAACACGATGTGCTCTTTCAGGCCCATGGCGTAATTGCCACGACCATCAAAGCTTTTCGGGTTCAGCCCGCGGAAGTCCCGCACGCGCGGCAACGCAATCGTCACCAGGCGATCAAGAAACTCATACATGCGGTCTTTCCGCAGGGTAACTTTCACGCCAAGCGCCATTTCTTCGCGAACCTTAAAGCCCGCAATCGATTTCTTTGCGTGCGTGACAATGGGCTTTTGGCCCGCAATCCGCTGCAATTCGTCGAGCGCCGAGTCGATCACTTTGCGGTCATTGACGGCATCGCCAAGACCCATATTGATCACAACCTTGTCGATCCGCGGGATCAGCATCGGATTTTCCAGCCCCAGCGTCTCTTTCAGACGTGGACGGATTTCCTCACGATACTTTTTCCGCAGGCGCGGCTCGTAATTATCCAGTTCGGCCGTCTCAGACATCGATGACCTCTCCTGACCGTTTCGCGACACGCACTTTCTTGCCGTCGCGGAATTCAAAACCAACGCGCGTCGGCTTCCCATCCTTGGGATCCTTGATCGCCACGTTCGACACATGGATCGGCGCTTCACGCGTGATGATCCCGCCAGCGCTGGCTTGGCTGGGCCGTGTGTGACGCTTGATCATGTTGATCCCAGAAACCGTGACGCGGCTCGCCTTCGGATCCACCTTCAACACTTCGCCCTCAGCACCGCGATCGCGGCCCGAAAGGATGACGACCTTGTCGCCCTTTTTAATCTTAGCCGCCATGACTACAGCACCTCCGGCGCGAGGCTGACGATCTTCATGTGGTTTGCGCGACGCAACTCGCGCGTCACCGGGCCGAAGATCCGTGTGCCGATTGGCTCTTTGTTGTTGTTGATCAGGACAGCCGCGTTCCGATCGAACCGAATCACAGATCCATCGCGGCGCTTAATATCCTTGGCCGTCCGAACCACCACTGCCTTCATGACCTGGCCTTTTTTGACCCGGCCACGCGGAATGGCTTCTTTGACGGAGACCACAATGATATCGCCGACGCTTGCGTATTTACGCTTCGCGCCGCCGAGCACTTTGATGCACTGGACCCGCTTCGCGCCGGAATTGTCGGCGACATCCAGGTTAGTTTGCATCTGGATCATATCGATCCCTCCTTCACTGGTCCCGGCGTTTTCGCCGGGGCCTCACCTTCGACCCTGGCGAACAACCGAGAGCCTAAAAATACACTATGCGGACGTCTCCGCGGGCGCGGCTTCAGCGGTCAACTCGTCTTGGGTGACCACTTCCCACCGTTTCAACTTCGACTTCGGCGGACACTCACGGATCATCACCGTGTCGCCCACTTTGTACTGATTGGCTTCATCATGGGCGTGGTAGCGCTTTGAGCGACGCACGACCTTTTTCAGAAGCGGGTGTTTAAACGACCGATCGATGCGGACGACAACTGTTTTATCGCCCTTATCGGAGACAACCGGCCCTTGCAGAATGCGTTTAGGCATTCGCCTGCTCCTTATTCCCGGCGGCCTTCTGCCGCTCTGTTTGAATGGTTTTGATCCGCGCGATATCGCGGCGGACCTCATTGACCCGCGCGGTTTTCTCCAACTGGCCAGAAGCCGTTTGGAAACGCAGGTTGAATTGCTCGCGCTTCAGCTCAAGGAGCCGCGATTGCAATTCGTCGTCGGACAGATCGCGCACGTCAGTCGCTTTCATGATTACTCTCCGATCCGTTTCACGATGCGCGTCTTGATCGGCAGTTTTGCCGCCCCAAGCTCCAGCGCTTCACGGGCCACGTTTTCCGGCACGCCGTCGATTTCGAACATGATCCGGCCGGGCTTTACCTTGCAGACCCAACGGTCAACGGCGCCCTTACCTTTACCCATCCGAACTTCGGTCGGCTTTGCCGTCACCGGCACATCCGGAAAAATCCGGATCCACACACGACCGGCCCGCTTCATGTGACGGGTGATGGCACGACGCGTCGCCTCGATTTGGCGTGAGGTGACCCGCTCCGGCTCTACAGCTTTGAGGCCATAAGCGCCGAAGTTCAGCGACGCGCCACCTTTGGCGGTGCCTTTGATGCGGCCCTTATGCTGCTTACGGAATTTTGTGCGTTTTGGCTGTAACATCTCAACTCACCTACGCGTTTTCGCGGCGCGGACGACGTTCGCGACCTTGATTGGCCGGGGCGCCCGATTGGCTGTCGATAATACGTTTTTCATGGGCCATCGGATCGTGATCGATGATCTCGCCTTTGAAGACCCATACTTTAATGCCGATGGCGCCATAGGTCGTGCGCGCCGTGGCCGTCCCATAATCGATATCAGCACGGAGCGTGTGCAGCGGCACGCGCCCTTCGCGATACCACTCTGTCCGCGCGATCTCCGCGCCGCCAAGACGGCCGGCACAGTTCACGCGAATGCCAAGCGCACCCATCCGCATCGCCGTTTGCATGGCGCGCTTCATGGCGCGACGGAACGAGGCCCGGCGCTCGAGCTGTTGCGCGATGTTCTCGGCAACCAGCGTCGCGTCCACTTCCGGCTTCCGGATCTCGACGATGTTGAGCACGGTTTCCGACGAAGACATCTTCTGCAGCTCCAACCGGAGCTTTTCGATGTCCGCGCCCTTCTTACCAATCACAACACCCGGACGCGCCGTGTAAATCGTCACGCGGCACTTCTTGTGTGGGCGCTCGATCACAATGCGCGACACGCCCGCGTTCTTCAGCTTCTCTTCAAGAAACTTCCGAATGCGGAGATCCTCGTGTAGCAGATCGCCATAGTTACGCTTATCAGCATACCAACGGCTATCCCATGTCCGGTTGATCCCGAGGCGCAGGCCGATCGGATTGACTTTCTGTCCCATTACGCGACCTCCTCGACTTCACGCACAACGATCGTGATCTCAGAAAACGGCTTTCTGATCCGGCCGATCCGGCCACGAGCACGGGCGTGCCAACGCTTCATCACCAGATTTTTGCCAACGAATGCTTGGTCAACCACGAGGCTATCGATATCGAGCCCGTGATTGTTTTCCGCATTCGCGATCGCGCTTTCGAGCACGTTTTTGACTTCGCGGGCCACGCGCTTACGCGAGAAAGTGAGCTCATTCAGCGCGCGCTCAACCTTCATGCCACGGATCGATTGTGCGACCAGGTTTAATTTTTGCGGGCTTGTGCGGATCGACCGGCCTTTGGCCATGGCCTGATCGTCAGCGACCCGACGTGCGTTTTTCGCCTGTCCCATGACTATTTCCGCTTCGCCTTTTTATCCGCTCCGTGACCGTAATAGGTGCGCGACGGCGAGAATTCGCCGAGCTTGTGACCCACCATGTCTTCCGTCACGTGAACGGGGATGAATTTTTGACCGTTATAGACGTTGAACGTGAGCCCAACGAATTGCGGCAAAATTGTCGACCGTCGCGACCAGGTTTTAATCCCACCTTTGTGGGCGCCATCCTGCGCTTCGCCCGCCTTCTTCAGAAGGTAGCGATCAACGAAGGGGCCTTTCCAAACCGAACGAGGCATCGTCTTCTATCTCCTACCGGCCTTTTTTCCGCGCATGACGCGAGCGGATAATCAGGTGGTCTGTTGCTTTGTTGCTCCGTGTACGCTTGCCTTTTGTCGGCTTGCCCCACGGGGTGACCGG
>CAYFHK010000155.1:0-5343 GCA_964342585.1 uncultured Caulobacterales bacterium
ATGTGTATGGCCGAGGGGGGGCGCCGTGCCGGGTCTGTGGCACGCCGATTAGGCGTTTGGTGCAATCGGGACGGTCGACGTTTTTTTGCGCACATTGTCAGCGTTGAAGTCGTTGACGACGCCGGATCAGGTGTCTATAGCCCGCGGTCTCAGATTTCCGAAATATGAAGGTAGCTCGATGGCCAATACATCGTCGGCCAAGAAAATGGTTCGTAAAATTTCACGGCGCACGGCCGTGAACAAATCGCGTCGGAGCCGCGTGCGCACATTCTTGCGCCGGGTGGAAGAGGCGATCTCTGCTGGTGACGCAACAGGTGCGCAAACCGCTTTCCGCGATGCGCAGTCTGAGCTACAGCGAGCGGTGTCAAATGGCGTCGTTCACAAGAACACCATGTCGCGAAAATTGTCGCGTCTTTCGGGCCGGATCAAATCGATCTCTGCCTAAATAATTTGTCTACTGAAGGTTGTGACGCCTGCCTCGGAAACGAGGCGGGCGTTTTTCGTTTTGGCCGCCGTCATCGAGCTGGCAGTTCTGGTCTTCTGCGTGCTGCATTTCTCTCTGAAGCGCAAAATGTGCAGCGCTGATCAGGTGAGGCATTTTTTGCGCCTAAGAATCGCGCATTCCAAGGCGCCGATTGGTGTGTGTGGAAAACAATTGGTTTGCAGTTTGGCTGAATCATTCGGGCTAATTCGTTGTTTTTCTAACATATGCCGAGTGATGATGATGCGCCGGTTTTTTTAAGCCGAAAAAACCTGCTCTGGCGTCTTGATCATCGGCCCTTCTCGAAACTATGGTACCCCTCGAACGGGAACTTAGGGCTTTGGTTCACCGTGGTTGGGACATCAATCTTGAGGGGTCGACATGGCGTTCGCTCGGGCTAGCTTATCCTTTGAATGGCAGGTTCGAAAGATGGCGCTGGCCAGCTCAGGCGGTCTCGATCGTATAGTTCGTGCCCGAAGTTATCGATTGTAGCGGGCTAGGTTTCTCCAACCTCCTCCGTTGAGGGTTTCCTCATCCTTCTAAATCATCAGTCTTCGTCGCGCCTCATCCTCCTGAGGTGACGATATCCTTTTGCTCAGAGACAAGAACAATGCAAAGCAATCAAGACCGGAGTTTTATGGCTTTCAAAGATGGCTTGCGCGCGCATGTAGGGGCCGCGGCATACAGCAGTTACTTCGACCAATTGCAGCTGGGCGATTGCAATGAGTCGTGCGCGGTGCTTATCGCTAAGAACCAGTTCGCTGCTGGTCTTATTACCGAACGGTACAAGGAACCGGTTCGCGACTCGTGGCTTGAACATTGTGGATATGTAGGTCGCATCGCCGTTCTTGGGCAAAATGAAGATGCGAGCGAGGTCAGTTCGGGACGGCTGAGCTCGATCATCACGATGCCGAAATCGGTCAAGACGAAGATGAAATCATCTGCAGCGCTGAAGGCGCCGTCGCCGAAAGAACAGAAACAAGACTTGGCGGAGGAAGAGCCGATGCTGAAAAATGATCTGCCTTCGGATGACCCGGCAAACGAGGCATCTTCAGCGCCCATGCCGAGCATGGAGACGCCGCAGAATTACGGCGTTCTCAATCCGTCAAAGACGATGGAGCGCTTTTGCGTCAACGACACGAACCGGCTCGCTCTGCACGCATGCTCTCGCATGGTGGATGGGCAGTCCTCACCGATCACCTATATTTACGGCTCGAGCGGTCGCGGTAAATCGCACCTTCTGAATGCAGCCGGTCTTGAGTGGCTCAAGCGGCATCCCGGCGACCGCGTCACCTTTCTCACCTATGATAGCCTGGTGGCCGATGTCTCTGAGGCGTGTATCTCAAACACCATCCGTGAGCTGAGGACGCATCTCCAAAATACCGACCTGCTCATCCTTGATGACGTGCAGCTGCTCCGCGGACGCAAGCGCACCCAAGAAGAATTGGCCAATCTGTTGGAGCGTTTCCAACAGGCAGGCAAGCCAGCGCTGATCGCCGGCGCGCTTTCGCCGACGGACCTTGGCAAGACGGGCATCGCGCATCGCCTCGTGGCGCGGCTCGGCGGCGGCGTCGCGGTCTCGATCGCGCAACCTGATTTCGAATTACGCCAGTACGTGGCGCTGCGCAGCGCCGAAGCGTTCAGCGAGCGCACGGGCATCGACGTGCCGCGCCGCCATCTGGAGCTCATTGCTCGGCGCTGCGATACCTCGATCCGCGAACTCGAGGGCGTGTTGCGCACCTTTGAATTGGCCCTCGAGGCCAATGCGGGGATCAATCGTCATCTCTCAGACGAAGATGTTCGCCGCATGCTGTCCGAGGGTATTCAACGTCGCCGGAAAGAGCACACGCTGGAGCACGTGTTTGACTACACAGCCGATATCTTCGGATTGCCGCGTGATGAAATCATCAGCACGCGACGGGCGCAGCCCATTGTACGCGCACGTCAGGCCTTTTGCCTTGTGGCCCGTAAGGTGACCGATGCGCCGCTGAAGGCGATCGGCCAGATGATCTCTCGCGATCACACCACGGTGATGCACTCAATTAAACAGGCCGAGATCGTGGCCGAGACGGATGAGGCGTTTGGCGACCGGATCAGCAAAATCCTCGATGCCTTCAACCATGGCTGATCACATTTGGCTGCGCATCGGGGTTTAGGGGGGGCAAGCGAAAGCCCTCTGGCCCCGCGTGCCGGCTTGTGGTTAAAGTGTCGCCCCACTTGCCACCGTAGGCGACGTCCATGAAAATCATCATTGAGCGCGGTACCCTTTTGAAAGCGTTGAGCCACGTGCAAAGCGTGGTCGAGCGGCGCAACACCATTCCGATCCTGTCGAATGTGCTGATGCGCGCAGAGGGCGGCACGCTCAGCCTCACGGCGACGGACCTCGATATCGAGATCATCGAGCGCGTGCCGGCGGATGTCGAACAGCCCGGCGCGATCACCGCCTCGGCGATCACGCTTTATGACATCGTGAAGAAGCTGCCCGACGGCGCCCAGATCGAACTGGCCGCCGCCGATGGGAAAAGCCGCGTGGAGATCCAGGCGGGAAAGGCCTCCTTCGAGCTGCAGGCCCTGCCTGAGCAAGAGTTCCCCAGCCTGAGCCAGGCTGATGATGAGGGGCAGCGCTTTGAGGTGCCGACCAAGGACTTGCGCCGCCTGATCGACAAGACGCGCTTTGCGATGAGTCAGGAGGAAACCCGCTACTACCTCAACGGCATTTATCTGCATGCGGCGAAAGAGGCGGACTTTCCCGCGCTTCGGGCCGTGGCGACGGATGGGCACCGCTTGGCGTGCCTCGACGCGCATCTGCCGGAAGGCGCGGCGGACATGCCGGGCGTGATCGTGCCGCGCAAAGCCGTGCTCGAGCTTCGGCGCTTGCTCGATGACGCCGGGGAGGTGGTGACGGTTGCGGTTTCGGACTCTCGCATCCGTTTTGCCTTTGACGATATCGTCCTCACCTCGAAGCTAATCGATGGGACGTTCCCGGACTATGCGCGGGTGATCCCCTCGGGCAATGACCGTGAGATGAAGGTCGACAATGCCGATTTCCGGCGCGCCGTTGATCGGGTGTCGACGGTCTCCGCCGATAAGACGCGCTCAGTGAAGCTGTCGATTGCGGAAGACCGCATCACGCTTTTGGTGAACAACCCAGAGACCGGCAGCGCGACGGAGGAATTGTCCGTCGACTATCAATCCCCGCAGCTCGATATCGGGTTTAACGCGAAATATCTGCTCGATATCGCCGATCAAATCGATGGCGATGTGGCCATTTTCCAATTCGCCGATGCCGCCTCGCCGACGCTGGTGCAAGATATCGAGGACCCCCAAGCGCTCTACGTCCTCATGCCGCTTCGGGTGTGATGATGATGCGCCGCATACGGCGCATTTCGCTGCGGGACTTTCGCTCCTATGCCTCCTTCGACCTTGGGCTCGATGGCCGGTCGGTCGCGATTTCGGGGTTGAACGGCTCGGGCAAGACCAATCTCTTAGAGGCGCTGTCGATGATCGGTCCTGGCCGGGGCATGCGCCGCGCGACGATGGCGGATTTGGCGCGGCAAGGCGGGGGCGGCGGATGGGGCATTGGCCTTTCCTTGTCCGCCGACGATGAAATCGAGCCTGTGACGCTTTCCGCTGAAGCCAACCCGCCGCTGCCATTGCGGCGGCAAACGCGGATTGATGGCGAGCCGGTGCCGAGTGCCGCCGCCTTTCAGGACTATGTGCGATTTTTATGGGCCACCCCGGCGCAGGATCGATTGTTCTTGGATAGCCCCGGCGATCGGCGGCGCTTCCTCGACCGGATGACGCTGACGCAAAATCCCGCTCACGCGCAAAATTGGACCGCCTATGAAACGGCGATGCGACAGCGCCAGGCGGCCATGGCGGAGGGGCGCGCCGATCCGCGACTTCTTTCTGTGCTGGAACAGCAAATGGCGACGCATGGTGTGGCGGTTGCTGCGTCGCGGCGCGACACAGTGCGCCATCTTTCCTCCGGCTACGAAGCGTTGCGTAGCGGGGCTTTTCCGGCTGCGTCGCTCGCGCTTTCCGGCGTGCTCGAAGAAGCCTTGGAAGAGGGGGCAGGAGCTGAGATTGAGAGCCGCTATTTGGGGCAGCTTTCGGGGCTGCGCCGCCGCGATGCCGAAGTGGGCAGGGCGACGCTTGGCCCTCATCGTACAGATCTTTTGGTCACGCATGTGGCAAAGGATCAGCCCGCGCGGCTCTGCTCGACCGGGGAGCAAAAGGCGCTCCTTATCGGGCTCATCCTCGCCCATGCGGCGGCAATGCAGGCGCAAGACCAAGCACCGCTTGTCCTTTTACTCGATGAAATCGCCGCGCATTTGGATGAAGAGCGCCGCGCGGCGCTGGCCGAAATCCTCACAACGCTAGGGTGTCAGACCTTCATGACAGGCACGGATGCGGCGTTATTCGAAGCATGGCAGGGCGAGGCGATGCGCGTGCAAATCCAGGAGGGGCGAGCGGTGCCTCTGGACGGGTAAAAAGACCCGATTCACTGCAGTGAATTTTGCGAAAACGGGGATGGTTTCGATGACGAAACATCGTCTTTCATTGGACCTAGTGATGCGAATCCGCTAGGAGTGTCAGACTAAATTTTGGAAGAAAAAACAATTGGATGAAACGATGAGTGGCGACGCAGCGGAAGCCCGTGATGGCGCGCTTGAGAGCGACACGCCCGAGCTTCAAAACGGTGAATACGGCGCGCAATCGATCAAGGTGCTCAAGGGCCTCGACGCGGTGCGGAAACGCCCGGGCATGTATATCGGCGACACCGATGATGGCTCGGGCCTGCACCACATGGTCTATGAGGTGGTGGACAATGCCATCGACGAGGCGCTGGCCGGTTATTG
>CAYFHK010000156.1:0-5322 GCA_964342585.1 uncultured Caulobacterales bacterium
TCATCGACTGCCCGATCATAGCGCAGCCGCCCATGCCGCCGAAAAAGCCGGTGACGGTGTTGGCGATGCCCTGGGCGAGGCATTCCTGTGAAGCGCCGCCGCGCTTATTCGTCAGCTCCCCCACAAGGTTGAGGGTGAGAAGGCTTTCGATTAGGCCGATCAGCGCGAGAATGACCGCATAAGGAAAGATGATCGTCAACGTTTCCCAATTCAGCGGCACGGTGGGGATGGCGAAGGCAGGTAGCGAGCCATTGATCGAGGCCAGGTCGCCCACACGGGGCGTCTCAATGCCGAACGCGATCACAATGAGTGCGGTCAAACCGATCCCCGCCAAGGGCGCGGGGATCGCGTTGGTGAGCCGAGGCATGCCCCAGATCACCGCCATGGTGAGGGCGGTTAGGCCGAGCATGATCATCAGCTGAAGGCCGGACAGCCACTCGCCGCCCGCCATGCCATGCCCTGAAACCTCAGCGGAGCCCGGCACCTGGAACTGGGTGAGCTGGGCGAGGAAGATGACGATGGCGAGCCCATTGACGAAGCCAAGCATCACTGGGTGCGGCACCAAGCGGATGAACTTCCCCATACGGAAAACACCCGCAAGAATTTGCAGTATGCCCATCAACACGACCGTTGCGAAAAGGTATTGCACCCCGTGTTCGGCGACCAAGGCGACCATCACCACGGCCAGCGCACCTGTGGCGCCAGAGATCATCCCAGGCCGCCCGCCGATCAACGCGGTGATCAGCCCGACGATGAACGCCGCATAGAGCCCGACGAGGGGGTGAACGCCCGCGACAAAGGCGAAAGCCACCGCCTCCGGCACCAGCGCCAAAGCCACGGTGAGGCCGGAGAGAAGTTCGGTTTTCGTTTGCGCCGGAGACAGCGCCGAAAGGCGGGGACGGTTGCGCGCGGCAATGCCGAGCCGGTCGGCAAAGGCCGCTAAAGTCGGTTGGAGCATGGATGTAATGGAAAACTACGTCTGGGTCTGGGGGGCCTACCGCAAGTTTTGCTGCGGCGCAACATGAGGGTCGTGGGGGGACGCTGGCCGAAAGTCTAAGACTCCCCGCGGCTTGACCCCAGTTGCGTGACAGGAGGCTTGGTTGGTTTCTGGCGTTATTGGTGGGCCCCGCGGTCAAGCCGCGGGGAGACTGGGATAGAGCACCTCGGACGATGCCTCACTCGCTAAACCCCGGTCACGTGCTTTGTGTCTCGGGATCCGTAGAGCTTTGAGCCCAGATAGGCGAGGCCGGTGAGGGCGATGCAGGAGCCCAAGGCATAGAGCGCTGTGCCGTTCCATCCATAGGCATCGAAAATGGCGGTGCCCGCAATGCTGCCAATCGCGCCGCCAATGAACATCATCACGATATAGATCGTGGTCAGCCTCGTTCTCAGCTCGGGCTCTAAGGAGAGGAAGGTCATCCGGCTGGTCACGTCGATGGCCGGGCCGACGACATTGCCGAGGAAAATCGGGATCATCAGAAGCCACAAATTGTAGCCGAAGGGTACCAACAGCGCGATGCCCGCCGATTGAACGACCGAGAAGTAAAAGCGCGCTTTGCGCGGGCCGATCCGATCGGCCATGCGGCCCCAATAGGGCGTCGTGAAGACGCTGACCGCTGCAAAGCCCGCCAGATAGCCGACGACATCGGTGCCATAGCCCATCTCGGGGCCGGTCAAATGCAGTGCGAGCCCAAGCCACAGCGCGATAAACTGGCCAAAGCCAATGCCTTGGATGGCGCCGGAAATGATGATTTCGCGGCGCGTCTTCAACAGCCCCAAGAGAGAGCCGAGCAGCTTGAAATAGCGCAGGTCGCTCGATTTGTCGGTCGCGCCCTTCTCCATGATGCGTGGCAGGGCGATGGTGATGGCGATCATCGCGGCGCTGGCGATCCAGTAAACCGTGCGCCAGCCATATTGCTCGGCGACGACGCCCGCCCCGACCCGCGCGACCAAGATGCCAAAGATGACCCCGGCGGTGAGCGTCGCGGTGACGTGGCCAAGCCGGTTCGGTGCCACGCGCTTTGAGGCATAGGCGGGCAAAAGGTAGGGGGCGATAGTGAAGAAGCCGAGCAGCGTCGAACCGGCGGTGAAGAGCGCAAAGCTCTGCGCCAAGGTCATGACCACCAGCCCGACGCATTGGCCGGAGGTGAACAGGATGGTCAGGGTTCGGTTCGAGAACCGATCACCCAGAGGCAAAAGCAGCAAGATCCCAATGGCCAGCGCCAATTGGTTGAGCGCCGGCACAAGGCCAATGCGGGCGTTACTGACGCCGAAATGCGCCGCCACATCACCGATAATCGGGTGGATGTAATAGGCATTCGCCGTGACCACGGCGGCGGCAACAGCCAGCAGATATTCTTGGGTTTGGGAAAGGCGGGCGGGTGTGGACATGACCGCTGGCTATCTAGGGCTTGGGTGCAGGGGTCAAGCGATCATGGGAGCGTAGGATGGTCGCCAGAACTTTCGCGATCAAGATAAGAATGAATTTGACAATCATTCTTAATAAGGATAGCCGGGCAGCTCTTTAGCTAGGAGTTGGGGCAATGTTTCGGACAGGGATCAGACTGACCACATTATCGGCGGCGCTGTTGAGTGGGGCGTCGCTTTCGAGTTTTGCCGCTGCGGCAGATGCAAATGCTGACGAAATTGTCGTCTCTGGCCGGGCGCTCTATTCTGATCAGGTGAACGCGCTGCGGGCGCCAACGCCCATCATCGATGTGCCGCAAAGCCTCTCGATCGTCACCGCTGATGAGATCAATCTGCGTGGGTTCACCAGTATCGGCGAAATCATCAACTACACGCCCGGCGTCAATAATTCGCAGGGCGAGGGCCACCGGGATGCGGTGGTGTTCCGCGGGGTGCGGTCGACGGCCGATTTCTACATCGATGGTGTTCGCGACGATGTTCAGTACTACCGCCCGCTTTATAATTTGGAGCAGGTTGAAATCCTCCGTGGACCGAACGCGCTCCTCTTCGGTCGCGGTGGCACCGGCGGGATTTTGAACCGCGTCACCAAAAAGGGCGTGATCGGCGAAAACTTCACCACTTATCAATTGGGCGTCGATACCTTTGGCGAGTTCGGTGGACAGATCGACACGAATATTTCGGTGAACGATCAGGCGGCGTTCAGGCTGAATGCCATGTATGAGAGCCTCGACAACCATCGCGACTTTTATGATGGCGAGCGGTTTGGTATAAATCCCACCGCGAAGTTTGTCTTCAGCCCAAAGACGACGCTCGACGCCTCCTACGAGTATCTCAATCACGAACGCTTTATCGACCGGGGCATTCCCACCGGCACCGATGGAACCCCTGTTGAAGCGTTCCAAGATATCGTCTTCGGTGATCCAGAGCTCAACACGAGCGAACTCGAAGCGCACCTTCTCCGCGCGCAGTTACAGCATCAATTTTCCGACAGTTTGAAGGGCGTCTTCAGCGCGTTTTATGGCGATTACGATAAGTCGTATGCCAACCTTTACGCGTCGGCCTATGACCAGACTGTCAGCCCAGATGTCGTGACGCTTGACGGCTATGTGGACAATACGGACCGGCAGAACCTGATCTTGTCCGCCAACCTCGTCGGGGAATTCAAAACGGGCCGTTTCGGCCACACGATCGTCGGCGGCGGCGAGTATATCAATACGTCGTCGGATCAAGATCGCTTCAACACCTTCTGGGATACAAATTCCGACGACACGGAGATGTTTTTCATTGCACGGCCACTGAGCATCGGTGGCGGGGTCGGCGTGAATGCCGATGGCGTGACAACAACAAACGATTTCACCGCCGATTTGAACGACGATACCCGTGTCAGCATCGATGTTTACTCCGCCTACATCCAAGATCAGATCGAGGTCACAGACTGGCTCGATATTGTTGTGGGCGCGCGCTTCGATCAGTTCGACATCGAGGTGTTCAACGTGGTTGCAAGCGAGACGCGATCGAGAGTGGACGAGGAAGTCTCACCACGAGCGGGCCTCATTCTGAAGCCGCAAGAGAACATCTCGATTTACGGGAGTTACAGCGAATCCTTCTTGCCGCGGAGCGGGGAGCAGTTTGCAAACATCAATGGCAGCAATAATCAGCTGGACCCGGACACCTTCACCAATCTTGAAGCGGGTGTGAAATGGGACATCACCCCAAATCTCAGCTTCACCACGGCCATTTTCGAGATCGAGCAAAGCTCGCCGCAAGTCGCCGATAATGATCCTGAAACCCTCGATGTCATCGACTCCGAAATCCAAGGGTTCGAGGTTCAGTTGCAAGGATACCTCACCGATTGGTGGTTCACCTCAGCGGGGTACAGCTACCTTGATGGGGAGCAGGTGGACCGGTCTGGGCCCACTGGCCTTCGCCCGCGGGAGCTGCCCGAGAACATGTTCTCTATGTGGAACAATTTTGAGGTGACGGAAAAATTCGGGCTCGGATTTGGCGTGATCTATCAAGACGACAGCTTTGCCACGAACAACAACACAGCGGTTTTGCCGAGCTATACCCGCGTTGACGCCTCGGCTTATTATGATGTTTCTGAAAAGCTCCGCTTGCAGGTCAATGTCGAAAACCTGACCGATGAGCTTTACTTCCCAGATGCGCACAGCACGCACCAAGTCACGGTCGCAGAGCCGATCAATGCGCGCTTTACCGTGAGCGGTTCTTTCTAAAAACGAGCGGCGATATAGGAGAATGGCGCGGCCATTGCCGCGCCATTCTCAATGCGCACAGAGAAATTTAGTTCACCGTCTCTTCGCGCATTTCGCGGTCGAGACGTTTCATCGCCTTCTGCAGCTTTTCAAAAGCCCGCACCTCAATCTGACGGATGCGTTCACGAGACACGTTATATTCCGTTGACAGATCTTCGAGCGTCTTCGGATTTTCCGTCAGCCGGCGTTCGGTCAGGATGTGCCGCTCGCGTTCATTCAGCTCACCCATGGCTTCTTGCAGAAGCGTCATGCGCGTATCGAACTCGTCGTCTTGGGCGAGTTGCGTTTCCGCATTCACCGCGTTCTCGTCGATGAGCCAATCCTGCCATTCCGCACCGCCATCGCCATCGGTGCGCATGGGGGCGTTCAGCGAATTGTCTCCACCCGACATGCGGCGATTCATCGAAATCACATCGTCTTCGGAGACACCGAGCTTGGTGGCGATGTGCTCGACTTCCTCCGGCTTCAGATCACCTTCATCGACGGCGTCGATTTGGCCTTTCAGCTTACGGAGATTGAAGAACAGCTTTTTCTGCGCCGCGGTGGTGCCGATTTTCACCAGGCTCCATGAGCGCAGGATGTATTCCTGGATCGAGGCGCGGATCCACCACATCGCATAGGT
>CAYFHK010000157.1:0-5082 GCA_964342585.1 uncultured Caulobacterales bacterium
CGTGGTTGCAGCCACCGCGTCTGAGCCGGCCCCGCTTCAGTTCCTCGCGCCGTTCGCCGGCTGCGCCATGGGCGAATATTTCCGCGATAACGGCATGCACGCCGTCATCGTTTACGACGACCTTTCCAAACAGGCTGTCGCGTATCGTCAGATGTCGCTGCTGCTGCGTCGTCCGCCGGGCCGTGAAGCGTATCCTGGGGACGTTTTCTACCTTCACTCCCGCTTGCTCGAGCGCGCCGCGAAGTTGAACGAGGACAATGGTCTTGGCTCGCTGACCGCCCTGCCGATTATTGAGACGCAGGCGAACGACGTGTCCGCCTATATTCCGACCAACGTGATTTCGATCACCGATGGTCAGATCTTCCTTGAAACCGATCTGTTCTATCAAGGCATCCGTCCGGCGGTGAACGTCGGTCTGTCTGTGAGCCGGGTGGGCTCCGCCGCGCAGATCAAAGCGATGAAGCAGGTGGCGGGTAAGATTAAAGGCGAGCTGGCGCAGTATCGTGAGCTGGCGGCGTTTGCGCAGTTCGGGTCAGACCTCGACGCGGCAACGCAGGCCACGCTCAATCGCGGCGCGCGCCTCACAGAGCTCTTGAAGCAGCCGCAATACTCGCCGCTGCAGGTGGAAGAGCAAGTGGTGGTGATCTTCGCGGGTACGCGCGGTTATCTCGACAAAGTGGCCGTCGACAAAGTCGGCGCTTTCGAGGCGGAACTCCTGCGCCACATGCACTCAAGCCACGCTGACGTGTTGGCGACGATCCGTGACGAGAAGAAGCTTTCCGACGACATGGAAGCGAAGCTCGGGCAGATCCTCGACAGCTTCTCGAAAAACTTCGCGTAAGCGGCGGGTACGCACGAATGGCAACGGATCGATACGGCATTGGCGTGGCGATCGCGACCTATAATGGGTCGCGATACTTGCCTGCCTTGCTCGATTCGATCCTTGCCCAGACGACCCCTGTGGCTGAGATCGTCGTCTCAGATGACGCGTCGAAGGATGATACGGTCGCGATTGTTGAGCGCTATGCGCAAGAGAGCGCCGTGCCCATTCGCCTCGTGCGGCATGAGCGAAACCTTGGCGTGGTGGGGAACTTCCGCGCCGCTTTCGCGGCCACGACGGCACCTTTGATCGCCTATTGCGACCAGGACGACGTGTGGCTCCCTGAAAAAGTGGCGAAAGTCACGTCGGCCTTCCGAGCGGATGAGGATGTGGTCCTCGTTTCTCACCAAAGCGAAGTGACCGACGCGGATCTTAATCCCACCGGCGATGTTTGGTTTCATCACCGGGCGGATCAACGCTTGCGCTTTCCGGCGGTGTCATTCCGCGAGCGCTGCTTGGGCCATCAAATTGTCTTTTCCCGCGACGTTCTTGAAACCCTCGATGCGCTGTATGGAGACCAGGTCTTTGCACAGTCTGGCCTTGGCGAATGCTTCGACCTCGGCATTCCGATGGCTGCGAGCTTGATTGGTGATCTCGCGATCCTCAAAGCGCCGCTGGTGAAATTCCGTCGCCATGGTGGCAGCGTGTCGGCCACGGCCAAATCCGACGGACCGGCGCCTTCTGGGATCAAAGCGACGCTGGCAGCGCGGCACGACGCGATGCAGGGCCAATCACGACAGCTCAAACTGGCGCTGGATACGGATTGTTCTGGCCTTGGGCCAGATGCGGCGCGGTGGCGCTCTGCGCATTCGCGCTATGCGCGATTGATTGAACGTCGGTGTGATGTGTTGGGATCGGCGTCGGCCTTTGGCCGCGTGACGCGAGGTCCGGGCCTGGCCAGCGCTATTCTCGCGAATCGCAATCAAGGCGCGTGGCGACCCAAACATATCGCGGCGGATGCCGCGAGCGTCCTTCTTTCGAACCCCAAGATGACAGCGACAGACAACAAGTCGCTTGGTCGGGAGCTCTAGTCCATGCCTTCTCTTAAGGACCTTAAAAATCGGATCAGCTCGGTCAAATCGACCCAGAAGATCACCAAAGCCAAGCAGATGGTGGCCGCGGCAAAATTGCGCCGGGCAGAAGAAGCGGCGACCGCCGCTCGTCCCTATGCAGAGCGCATTGAAGCGGTTCTCGGTAATTTGGCGGCGGCAATGCCTGCCGGTGCTGAGGGGCCGAAGCTTTTGTCCGGCACAGGCAATGACGAGACCCATTTGCTGGTCGTCGCCACAGCCGACCGCGGCTTGTGCGGCGCGTTCAACTCATCGATTGTGCGATTGGCGCGGGAGCATATCGTCAAGCTCCAAGGCGAGGGCAAGAAAGTCAAAATTTTCTGCATCGGCCGGAAGGGCGCTGAGCAACTGAAGCGGCTCTATGAAGATCTCATCATTCGTCAGATCGATTTCCGCGACAAAAAGCGGATCGGTTTTGCGGAAGCCAAAGAGATCGCCGATGATCTGTTGTCGATGTTTGAGGCTGATGGCTTTGACAAAGCCACGATCTTCTACGGTAAGTTCAAATCCGTGATCGCGCAGGTGCCAACGGCGACGCAGATCATCCCGGCCAATCCGCCCGAAGAAGAGGAAGCCGCGGGGACAACGTCGGCGCCGTATGATTACGAGCCGGACGAGGAACAGATCCTCTCGACGCTTCTGCCGCGCTATGTGGCCGTTCAAATCTTCAGCGCGCTGCTGGAAAATGTTGCGTCTGAACAAGCCGCATCGATGACGGCGATGGACAACGCGACGCGGAATGCGGGCGAGCTGATCGATAAGCTGAACCTGCAATATAACCGGGCCCGCCAGGCGCAGATCACCACGGAGCTGATCGAGATCATCGCGGGTGCCGAAAGCGTCTAATCGGTATGCAAAGCGTCCCGCCTGCTCGTCCGATTTTTGAGATAGACGGGCTCGACGCGCATCTGAAGGCGAACGCTGCCACGGCGGCGGAGATCGCGGCGGTCAAATCACTCGCGGACGATGGATACGCGGTGATCGATTTGCCGGGCGTGAGCGGCGACCAAATCGATGCCATACGCGAAGCAGTGGCGCCGCTGTTCGAGGGCGGAAACTACAATCGCGTTCAAGACGCGTGGCTTCATACGCCCGCTATTGGTGAGTTGGCACGCGCCTCCGCGATCCTTCGGCTCTTGGAGCTCGCCTATGGCCGGAAGCCATTTCCGTTTCAGACACTGAATTTCTATCGCGGCAGTCGCCAGGGCGCGCATTCTGATGCGATCCATTTCTTTGCTCGGCCGGCTGGTTTCATGGCGGGGGTATGGATTGCGCTGGAGGACATCCATCCGGACTCCGGACCGCTCTTCTACTATCCCGGCAGCCACAAGCTACCGAGTATGACACCGCAGAATATGGGCATTACGAAGTCCAGGCCGACCGTCGACGACTACAATGCGATCAACCCAACGCACATCGCCGCATTGGTAGATGAGCATGGTTTGAAGGCTGAGACGCGCGCCATCAAAAAGGGTCAAGCGATCATCTGGGCGGCGAACCTCCTGCACGGCGGCGAGGTCGTGAAGGACCCATCGCGTACGCGGCAGTCGCTCGTGGTGCATTATTTCTTCGATGGGTGCGATTACTTCACCCCGATGTGGTCATCGCCCAGCTTCACCTGGCGCCGCTTGCCGTTCGAAGTGGGAAGCCGCGCGATGAAATGGCCAAAAGTGGACGGTCGTCCGATTTGGCCAGGCATGCGCACACTCGCGAATGCGTTGCGCCATCGCCTGGCAAGACAACCAAGACGGTTTGAACGGTGAGATTGTGGGCGAAACCAGCGCAAACGCGGCACCAAGGGCCGTATGAAAATTCGATAGGGTTTGACGCGCGCGCCATAGCCGCTTAATCCCCGCCGACGAAATTCAATTGCCGACAGCCCCTTGAGAACCTGCGGGCATGTTAGCGAGCCAACCGAGCGAAGGACTTTTCCAAACAATGGTACAAGGACGGATTTCTCAGGTCATCGGCGCTGTTGTCGACGTCGAATTCGATGACCAACTACCGGCGATCCTGAACGCGCTTGAAACCGACAATCATGGCAACCGCCTTGTGTTAGAAGTTGCGCAGCACCTCGGTCAAAACACGGTCCGGACGATCGCGATGGACTCAACTGAAGGCCTCGTGCGCGGCCAAGCGGTGAACGATACCGGCAGCGCGATTCGGGTGCCGGTCGGTGAAGGCACACTCGGCCGGATCATGAACGTGATCGGGGAACCTGTGGACGATGCGGGTCCGATCCCGTCCGAAGATATGCGGCCGATCCACGCGTCTGCGCCGCCCTTTGTCGAGCAATCGACTGAATCGGAAGTGCTGGTGACGGGGATTAAAGTTGTTGACCTCCTTTGTCCTTACGCGCGGGGCGGTAAGATTGGCCTGTTCGGTGGCGCCGGGGTCGGTAAGACTGTTCTCATTCAGGAACTGATCAACAACATCGCCAAGGTTCACGGCGGCTATTCCGTGTTTGCCGGCGTCGGTGAGCGGACCCGTGAAGGGAACGACCTTTATTGGGAGATGATCGAGTCGAACGTGAACGTCGATCCGCAAAAGAACAATGGTTCTGCCGCGGGCTCGAAGGCTTCGCTGATCTATGGCCAGATGAACGAGCCGCCGGGCGCGCGTGCCCGCGTTGCGCTGACGGGTCTAACGGTCGCGGAGCACTTCCGCGACAAAGGCCAGGACGTGTTGTTCTTCGTCGACAACATTTTCCGCTTCACCCAGGCAGGGGCCGAGGTGTCGGCATTGTTGGGTCGGATTCCGTCAGCTGTGGGCTATCAGCCGACCCTGTCGACCGATATGGGCGCCATGCAGGAGCGGATCACGACGACAACCAAGGGCTCGATTACGTCGATTCAAGCTGTGTACGTGCCTGCGGATGACCTGACCGACCCGGCGCCGGCGACGACCTTTGCGCACTTGGACGCGACGACCACGCTGAACCGTTCGATTGCCGAAAAAGGCATCTACCCGGCCGTGGACCCGCTCGACTCGACGTCACGGATTCTCGATCCGGCCATCGTTGGCGAAGAGCACTACAATGTGGCGCGCGGCGTACAGAACATTCTGCAACGCTATAAGGCGCTGCAAGACATCATCGCCATTCTCGGCATGGACGAGCTGTCGGAAGAAGAC
>CAYFHK010000158.1:0-4950 GCA_964342585.1 uncultured Caulobacterales bacterium
AGCAACAATGTACGTGTTTCCAGCACAAAATGACACCGCGATTCTGCGCGCGCGCTCGGTAAATTGGCCATTCGTGATTTGATACGCTCAAAGGCGTGAGGATCGTCGATCACAATCCGAAGGACGCCCGCGCTAGACTCCTGACTCTCTACATTCAGTGCACGAACAGTCTCAGCCGTCACGCGTAACGCGCCCTCTCGCATTTCCGCCGTCACCCCCAAGCGCACCAATTTACCGGGCTCAAACAAATCGCTCGATCCTTCCAAGAGTTCTGAGAATACGGTGGCCTCGACCTCGCCCTCGCGATCAGACAAATTCACCCACGCAAACGGTTTGCCGGACTTTGAGCGGCGACGCGTCACCTCCCTCACAACACCCGCCAACATTGCGGTAGTATAGCCTCCCTCATCTTCGACAAGACCGGCGAGCGCTGCGCTGCTCACCACGCGGCTCTCAGCCAACTGCGCTGCAAAATCATCCAGCGGATGACCCGTGAGGTAAAAGCCCACGGCCAATCGTTCTTGTTCAAGCCGATCGCTTGTTGACCAGTCTTCGACAGGCGGGAGCGTCGGACGGGCAAGCTGCGTGGTCGCGCCGCCGCCGAAAAGACCTGCCTGGTCACTCGCCTGTTCCTCGTGAATAGCAACAGAATATTTCAAGAGAAAATCAGCGCCCTCAACGACCTGGCGGCGGTTAGGATGAATACGATCGAAAGCGCCAGCACGCCCTAATTGCTCAATACCACGCTTACCGAGACCTCGCGCATCGACCCGTTCAAAGAAATCAAAAATATCCTTGAACGCCCCTCCCGTGGCACGCGCCTCTTCAATGCGCCGCATGGCCTCTTCGCCAACATTCTTGAGCGCTGCCAGCGCATAAAAAATTGACTCCCCATCGACTGAATAATCTGCAAACGACCTATTCACACATGGCGGCTCGACCGTCACACCGCAGCGCTTCGCCTCACCAACAAACAAGGCGAGCTTATCCGTAAGCGCCATATCTAACGACATGGTCGCGGCGAGAAACGCCGCAGGATGGTTCGCCTTCAAATAAGCTGTTTGGTAACTCACCCATGCATACGCAGCCGCGTGAGATTTGTTGAAACCGTACCCGGCAAATTTCGCAACCAAATCAAAAATCGCTTCGGCTTTTGCAGGATCGACATCGTTCTCCTTCGCGCCAGCAACGAAGCGAACGCGCTGCTTATCCATCTCCTCTTTTTTCTTTTTCCCCATGGCACGCCGCAACAGATCCGCTTCGCCGAGCGAGTACCCTGACAAAATCTGAGCGATCTGCATCACCTGTTCTTGATAGATGATGACGCCATAGGTTTCCTTGAGGACGGGCTCGAGTAGCGGATGGAGATAATCCGGTGCCTCCCTACCCGCCTTCCGATCGATATAGGTCGGAATATTGTCCATCGGACCCGGACGATAAAGCGAGACAAGCGCGATGATGTCTTCCAAACAGTCCGCGTTTAGCCCGCGCAGCGTGGCGCGCATGCCAGAGCTTTCCAACTGGAACACGCCCACCGCGTCACCCAGTGAAAGCATCTGATAGGTCCGCGCATCATCGAGCGGGATCGCGTTTATCTCAAGTTCAATACCTTCAGTTGACAGATAATCGAGCGCACGCTTGATCACCGTCAGTGTTTTCAATCCGAGAAAGTCGAACTTCACCAACCCCGCAGGTTCAACCCACTTCATATTGAACTGCGTCGCTGGCATCGGCGACCGCGGGTCGCGGTAAAGAGGAACAAGCTCGACGAGCGGCCTATCGCCAATAACAACACCCGCCGCGTGCGTTGACGCGTGCCGGAACAAACCCTCTAGTTTTCGCCCGATGGAAAGCAATTCGCCGACAGCATCATCTCGCTGTTTCTCTTCTTCGAACCTGGGCTCCCCGGCTATCGCCTCATCCAACGTACACGGATTAGCCGGATTGTTCGGAACCAGCTTACACAGCCGATCCACTTGACCAAAAGGCATTTGTAAGACGCGGCCAACATCGCGCAACACGGCACGTGCCTGTAATTTCCCAAAAGTGATGATCTGCGCGACGCGATCGTGCCCATACCGCTCCTGTACGTAGCCGATCACTTCGTCACGGCGGTCCTGACAGAAATCAATGTCGAAGTCCGGCATTGAAATGCGCTCAGGATTAAGAAATCGCTCGAATAGGAGGTTAAACCGTAGCGGGTCGAGATCGGTAATCGTGAGTGCATACGCAACGAGCGAGCCTGCTCCCGACCCCCGGCCTGGGCCCACCGGGATATCCTTAGACTTGGCCCATTGGATAAAGTCGGCAACGATCAGGAAGTAACCGGGAAACCCCATGCGCGTGATGATCTCAAGCTCGCGCTCCAACCGCTTCCAATAATCCTCCTCCGGGGCCGCCAGCGTGATGGCAGAGAGCCGGGCGCGCAGCCCATCTTCTGCCTTCTTGCGAAGCGCCTTGACCTCCTCATCGAATTCACCCGCAAAGCTCGGCAAAATAGGCGGAAAGGTTCGTGGACGAAATGCGCAGCGTTGCGCCACCTCTAGGGTGGTCTCAATCGCTTCAGGCAAGTCCTCAAACATTGCCGCCATTTCGTCGGGCGACTTCAAATATTGATCTGGGCTCACCTGTCGCCGGTCGGTCTCACTTATATAGCGACCATCAGCGATACACATCAGCGCATCGTGTGCGGCATGGTCGCCGCGCGATGGAAAAAAAACGTTGTTGGTGGCCACGATGGGCAGATCGCGATCGAAAGCAAGGCGCAGCATCGGCGTCTCGCTTCGATAGCGCCCCTGGGCGTCAGCTTCCGCCACATCGTGGTGACGTTGGATTTCTATATACATCCGATCACTGAATGCACCCACAAGACGGTCCAAGACGCGGCTGGCCTCATCTGCCTCCCCCATCACAAAGAGTCTGTCGATAAGCCCGTCTGGCCCGCCAGTAAGACAAATCAGCCCCGAGGCATGCGAAGCGATTTGGTCTAACGTGACGCAAATTTCTTCTTGATCCGCCGACTCTAAAAACGCGGCGCTACTGAGCGCCATGAGGTTTTTATAGCCCTCTTCATTCTGTGCCAGGAGCACAAGTGACGGCGCGCGATCAAACCGGGCGCGCACGCGTGTTCCGCTCCCCTGATAATCGACCTTTAGCTCAAGACCCGTAATCGATTGGATCCCTTGCTCAGAAAGAACCTCCGACGCCTCAAGCGCTCCAAATAGATTATTCGAATCAGTGATGGCCACCGCCGGGGTGCCGTGAGCAGCACAGAAGGCCGCAAGCTTCGCGATGTGAGTCGCACCCTCAGCGAGGGAATAAGATGAATGCGTATGCAGATGAACGAATGAGGTCATAGCGCGAGCCTACCTTCTCACGGCATCTGCTGCTGGCTTAACTTTTCCACAGCGCGGCCCTTAGCGGCTAAGCCAGCAGGTAGAGCGCGCACGCCCCTGCCAGCATCGTCACCAATGCACTGAACCCCACCAAGTCTTTCACAATTTGCATCGCCGCCTCCTCCATGTTGCCAAAATGTTCCAACACAAGACCTTGGTCGGGTCAAGCAAATTTTCCACTTTTGTTCTCGCTTAGAATATGCTTGGAATAGTCATGGACAAGCCGAAAGGATAAGGCGCCTGACGCCCATCGAGAAAAACGCTATGCGAGTGAGATGACACGCACGCCCCTCTCTGCCCGCGCCGCGGCAACCGTGACTAGCGCGACAACTGACAGTCTGCATCTCGACACACTCAACCCGGCGCAGCGCGAAGCTGTGACGACCACAGAGGGGCCACTTCTGGTGCTCGCCGGGGCGGGCACGGGGAAAACGCGGGCGCTGACGCACCGAATTGCCTATTTGATCGCAACCAAGCGCGCAGCCCCGTGGCAAATCTTGGCTGTGACGTTCACGAATAAAGCCGCGCGCGAGATGCAAGGCCGTGTCGGGAGCCTGATCGGCGAACGCGTTGAGGGGATGCAGTGGTTGGGCACTTTTCACTCGATCGGTGCACAGATTTTGCGGCGCCACGCAGAACTCGTCGGGCTAAAACCATCTTTTACGATCATCGACACCGATGACCAAGTCCGACTGGCAAAACAGGTGATCGAGTTCAACGACATCGACGAGAAAAGATGGACCGGCCGCGGTTTTGCGGCCCTTCTCGACGATTGGAAAAACCGGGGCCTGCTGCCAGAAGACGTTCCGCAAGACGAAACGCATCATTTTGCCAATGGAAAGGCAATCAAGCTTTATCAACAGTACCAAGAGCGGTTGAAGCAACTCAATGCGGCAGATTTTGGCGATTTACTTCTCTTGAACCTGCAGCTTTTCCGGCAGCACACGGATATTCTTGCGGATTATCGTCAGCGGTTCCGCTATATCCTTGTTGATGAGTATCAAGACACGAACGTTGCGCAGTACCTTTGGCTGCGCCTTCTCGCGAAAGGAGAAGATGGCGCTGCAGGCAATATTTGTGTCGTCGGCGACGACGATCAGTCAATTTATGGTTGGCGCGGGGCAGAAGTCGAAAACATCCTGCGCTTTGAGAAGGATTTTCCCGGCGCGCAAGTCATCCGAATTGAACAAAATTATCGCTCAACGCCCGCCATCCTCGCTGCCGCCTCTGCGGTGATCGCGCATAACGAAGATCGTCTCGGCAAGACGCTTTTCACCGAAGCGGATGAGGGCGAAAAACTCCGGCTACGTGGTGTCTGGGATGCGCCGGAGGAAGCACGCACAATCACTGATGACATTGAGTTCGAACAATCACGAGGGCGCTCGCTCAGCGACATCGCTGTGTTGGTGCGCGCATCGTTCCAAATGCGGGCGTTCGAAGAGCGGTTCAACAGTATCGGCTTGCCCTATAAAGTGGTCGGCGGACCTCGCTTTTATGAGCGGGAAGAAACGCGCGACGCGCTGGCTTATCTCCGGCTCGTGCGCAATCCCGCCGA